>DASVAM010000399.1:0-5929 GCA_036376375.1 Chitinophagaceae bacterium | reverse complement strand
CCGATGGCATGGCGAAATTTATCATTCACTGATCTGAAGAAAGCCTTATACGATTACACAAAAAAAGTGATACAGGAATTAAAGGACCAGGGTACGACTCCTGATATGGTACAGGTAGGAAACGAGATCAATCATGGAATGGTTTGGCCCGAAGGAAATGTGAACAATGTTGATAGTATGACGCAATTGATCGCTGCTGGGATCGCTGCGGTGAAAGCTGTTGATCCTGCAATAATTATTATGGTACACGTAGCATTAGGCGGCCAAAATGATGAGACGGTGTTTTTCTATGATCAAATGATGAAACGAAAAATACATTTTGATGTGATCGGGCTGTCTTATTATCCAAAATGGCACGGGACTTTGGATGACCTTCGGGATAATATGAATGATCTTTTAAGAAGATACGACAAGGATATTATCGTTGTCGAGTATTCGGCAAAAAAACAGGAAGTAAATAAGCTGGTATTTGAGTTGCCGCGGGGCAAAGGGAAGGGATCTTGTATCTGGGAGCCATTGAATACCTGGGAAAAAATATTTGACACAGATGGTAAAGCAAATGACCTGATAAAGACCTATGATGAGATCAGTAAGAAGTATATTATAAATAAATAAAGTAGCATATAGATTTTTTGAACAAAGTTGATTTTCATTCAGAGACATTGAGTACACAGAGATTCTCTGCGAACTCTGCGACTCTGCGAGACAAATTTTTATCAGATTATATTATTTGTTCCGGCGGGTATATCATAACTTAAAATATTTGAAATGAAAATAGCCATCGTAACCGGCGCTTCCGGAAATATGGGGCAGGAAGTGGTAAGAAAGTTTATAAACGAAGGATACAAAGTGATCGGCACCGTGATCCCCAATGATCCTGTACCAATGGACGCGATAACTATCGGGTTACCTGGTGATAAATTTGAAAAAGTAATTGTTGACCTGATGAATGAGGATGATTCGGCAAAATTTATAGATTCAGTTATTTTAAAGTATGGTTCAATAGATGCCGCGGTATTGACCGTTGGCGGTTTTGCGATGGGATCAATCGCGGAAACAAAAACAAGTGATATCTACAAACAATACAAGTTGAATTTTGAAACAGCTTATAATGTAGCACGGCCGGTATTCACTCAAATGATGGAACAGGGAAGCGGGAGAATTTTTATTATTGGTTCAAAACCAGGACTCAGTTCTGTGAATAGTAAAGGAATGGTGGCTTATGGACTAGCCAAATCTCTTATTTTCCGGCTGGCCGAATTGATGAATGCTGAAGCAAAAGGGAAAAATGTTGTGACTGCTGTAATTGTTCCAAGTACGATCGATACTCCGCAAAATCGTGTATCAATGCCCGATGCCGATCCCGCAAAATGGGTGAAACCGGAAGCTATAGCTGATGTTATTTATTTCTACTGTACAGACGAGGCTGCTGTGTTGAGAGAGCCTGTGATCAAAGTGTATAATAATGCCTGAATGAGGAAGATTTTTGCTTAAAAACGTTATCCGGCATATTTTACTTCGTAACGCCTCTTATAGCTGTTCAATTCTTTTATGGGGGCTTTGCTAAATAAATTACTGGCGATGATCAACAACCTGCCCAACATTTTTTGCTTTTGCTGATTATCTGAAACAGCAGGACGTGCAAACATCTTATCATCAATAAAGGGATTCTCGCTATACTGGAGGATCATTTCGTCAAGAGTAAGATTTGTTGTCATAGAAAAGACTTTAATTATGAAATCTGTAAAAGTGATAAAAAAACCGTGCCAACTCTGAAAGCTTTTTGTTAACGAATCAAAATGCAGACCCGTGTGCAATAAATTACTCAGGTAAGCCAATTACATTTTACCTTTTGTTTCCAGATTTGATCGTTTATTTTGCAAATCAATAACAACATTTGAAAATTTTGGTAATCGAAGATGAGAAGGGTATGCGGGAAAGCATGGTCAGCTCTCTGCAACAGGAAAAATATGTGGTAGAGGCGGCTGCCGATTTCTATTCAGCTCGTGAAAAACTGGAAGTGTTTCAATATGACTGTATACTTCTCGATATCGGGTTGCCGGGTGGTAATGGGTTGGTGCTGCTTGAGGAATTAAAAAAGCAGAATAATACGGAAGGAGTGATCATTGTTTCAGCGAAAGATTCCCTGGAAGATAAAGTGAAAGGATTGAACCTGGGTGCAGATGATTATCTCGCCAAGCCCTTTCACCTTGCAGAGCTGAATGCCCGGGTAAAATCAGTGCTTCGTCGAAAAAAGATGGATGGCAGTAATTATGTAACCTGTGGTAATCTAAAGATCGATACGGAACGAAGGATGGTTTGGGTAAATGAAAAAGAACTGACGTTGAATCGCAAAGAATATGATGTGCTGCTGTATATGGTAATCAATAAGAACAGGCTTGTCAATAAATCGGCTCTTGCTGAACATGTATGGGGGGATTATATCGACGATGCGAACAGCTTTGATTTTATTTATTCGCAGATAAAGAACCTGCGTAAAAAATTGAAGGATAATGAAGCTGAAATTGAGATACAAGCCGTCTACGGCGTCGGTTATAAACTTATGAGCTGATGAAATTGCTAAATTATACGTCCGTTTATTTTTCAATTGCATTATTTGTTATCATTTCCATCTGGGCAGCGGTTTTTTATTATACAATGCTGATCGAGATATATGACAGCATTGATGATGGTCTTGATAATCAAAAAGGATTAGTGATTCAAAAAGCGGCCACCGATACTTCGATCCTGTATAAAAATAATTTTGATGAAACTGACTATGTAATTAAGGAAATACCGGCCGGCGCCGCGGTCAATCTTCGTGACACTTATGTTGATACAATGATGTTTATGCAAAATGAAAAAAGCGATGAGCCAGTACGATTGTTAAAAACAGTATTTCTTCAGAACGGCAAATATTATGAACTGAAAGTAGCTACTTCGATGGTTGAAGAAGATGATCTTGTAAAACAACTGTTCATTTCAGTTTTATGGCTCTATTTCGGACTTGTCCTTTCCATAATTGTTTTCAATAATTTCTTGCTTAAAAAAATATGGCAGCCGTTTTATCAGCTTTTGAAACATTTGAAAAAATTCAGGCTTGATAAACCGGAACCGGTGACGCCCATCAAAACGAAAGTGGATGAATTCAGTATACTGAATGAAACTGTCCAGAAATTTGTTCAAAGAAATGTTGATACCTACACCAGTCAACAACATTTTATAGAAAATGCATCTCATGAATTGCAAACGCCTTTAGCAATAAGCATTAACAAGCTTGAAACATTGGCGGAAGACGAACAAATAAAACCCGATCAATTAGAATTAGTTGCATCAGCATTAGATCACCTTGAGCGATTAACAAGATTAAGTAAATCGTTACTCCTGCTTTCAAAGATCGAGAACAGGCAATTTACTGAAGCGTCGGCGGTCAATATTAATGAACTTACTCAAAAAATTGCTGCTGACTTTTCTGATCAACTACTTTTTAGTGATCTTACGTTAACCATCACGGAGGAAAATTCCTGTATTCAAAAAATGAATATAGACCTTGCTACGATTCTTTTAATGAACCTCGTAAAAAATGCTATCATTCATAATAAACCAGGCGGTTTTGTGACGATTACAATTAATAGTGATTTATTGATGGTAGAAAATTCGGGAGTTGAAAAACAACTTGATGGAGATAAAATATTTGGTCGGTTTCATTCAGAAGATCCATCCATGGCTTCCACGGGTCTTGGCCTTGCTATCGTTAAAGCGATCGGCGATCTCTATCATTTCAAGACTTCCTATCGTTATGAACAGAGACATATTATTACTATTCATTTTTGAGGTGTTATTGATTTCATAAATAAATTGTCAAATTTCCCTCCTTCCAGTTATTCCCAAATCTTTCCCGATTTGTGTTGCAGCTTTGTATGGAATTATTCATTTTAAAAAAGATTTATGAAGTACATCACATTGATAGTTGTGTCGTTGTTTTCAATTTACTCATGCAGCCAGGATATCCCGGTAAGCAAAGTGCCTTCGGTGGTTGTAAACACCGTGCAGGCAAAATTTGGCAATGCCGGCCAGATAGTGTGGGAAAAAAAGAATAAGCTTTATGAAGCCGAGTTCAAAATGGATAGCATAGAATATGCGGTGTACGTTGATCCTGCGGGCAAGCTAATCATGCAAAAAATGGACATTCAGGGAAATGAACTCCCTGCTGCAGTGTCCGAAGTGATACGTACGGGTTATGCTGGTTACGGCATCGACGATGTGGCAAAGATTGAAAGGGATGGGATCTCTTACTACGAGGTAGAATTGGAAGCTAAGGGAAAAAAAGACCTGGAGCTCGTCTTTTCGTCCGATGGAAAACTGGCTACGGAAATGAATTATTTCAAATAAAAATTGTGAATGAATACAATGAAATCAGATAATTTTAATAATGAACCGCCACCTGACTTTGGTAAAACAGCGGAAGAGAAAGAAAAACGGTCCAAAAAAAATAGAGCGAATATGATCAAAATTGGAATTTTAATTGCAGGTCTTTCTGGGATATTTCTATTATTGGGCAATAAGAAAGACGCGTTTTCTTTTTTCGGTGAATCGAACGCTAAAATGGAAAAGGAAAAAAAAGGTAAAAATGATAAACAAGAGCAGGTGTCTCCGGGTATTTCTGTTGCAAAGAAATGGGATCTGCCAAAGCAACTGCTGGAGATATCGGGTCTTGCATATATGGATGGTAGCCGTTTCGCATGTGTGCAGGATGAACTGGGAACAATATTTATTTATAACATCGCTACATCATCCGTCGAAAAGGAAATTTCATTTGGGGGCGTGGGTGATTATGAAGGACTGGCGGTTGTAGGTGAAACGATATGGGTGTTGCGTGCGGACGGAAAACTGTTTGAGGTGAGTAATATGAATGCTCCAAAGCCAGCCGTAAAAGAATACAGTACTCATCTGACTATAAAGCAAGACTCCGAAGGGCTTTGTTATGACCAGAAAAATAACAGGCTATTAGTTGCCATAAAGGGAGCGGAGTTGGATACAGATGACTATAAAGGCATTTATGCTTTTGATCTGTCCTCGAAAAAAATGGGTCAGGAGCCTATTTTTAAGATAGATCTGCTTAACGAAGTATTTGAAAGCAATGGTTCAGGTAAAAAAAAGAAAGGTTCAATGAATCCATCAGGAATCGCTATTCATCCTCTTAATGGCGACATGTATATAACAGATGGCAGAAATGCTAAATTATTGATCACAGATGTTGAAGGAAAGATCAGGAAACTGTATCAGTTAAATACAAACGAATTCTCCCAGCCGGAAGGAATTAGTTTTAACGCAGCCGGCGATCTGTTTATCGCAAATGAGGGAGCGAAACAACCGGGGAATATTTTGCAAGTGAAGATTGAACAATGATCGTTTCAACTAATTAATTTTAGTACTCTCCAACTCTCCCGGCATCACATTTGCAACCTAATAAGAAAATTAGGTTTATGAAAAAGATATTTCTCATGCTGGCCTTAAGTATTTCATTATTTGCCATACAATCTTGTGATACTGATAGTACAAAGACGGATAATGATAAAGAGCTCAGCACAACGGATGTTCCCGCACCGGTTCAAACCGCATTTAGTGCAAAATATTCCACAGCTACGGACATTAGGTGGGAAGATGCGAGTGAGGGCACCAAACAAACTTATAAAGCAAAATTTACCCTAAATGGCAAAAAAATGAAAGCAGAGTTTGATCCTAATGGCGGTTTTGTAAAAGAAGAAGAAGATAGTTAAGGGGCATTTTTTTTGAATATAAATACACCGCATCCTATGAGTGGTTAAAGGCTGGATAGAAATATGCAGCCTTTTTCTTTTTTGGAGACAACCTTTAAGACAGATTTATATTCTATCTTCAGTATTTTTGATTTCCAGCTTAAACATTA
>DASVAM010000137.1:0-2059 GCA_036376375.1 Chitinophagaceae bacterium | reverse complement strand
AAAAAATTGCGACAGTTCGAGACGACTATGCCCATCGGGAGTAACCATCATAGCGATCTCGACGGTTTGATTGCCCAGGCCGGTAACACGGCCAGCCCATTCTCCCTCTATTTTCATTCGCATTTCAAGTTTCAACCCGATTTCCGTAAAAAAAGAAATAGCATTATCGAGCGATTCCACAACGATGCTGACATTGTCCATTCTTAGTAATTCGTTTTTTGCCATAATGTTGAGGGTATTTGTTTATTAACAGTTAGCCATTAGCAAATTACGTGCTATCGATTGACCATTTTCATTTTTACTGCAGTAAGGATGGTTTGTCATTTGTGTCTTTGGAGAGTTCAGGGTACTTACAGGTATCAATCGTGGTGGGATTTTTTAGTACCGGATCTTATTTGGCATATTTAAGTATTAGAAGTGCGTTATAGGCATCTGGTGTAGTCTACTTTTTCTCAAGCCCGAATCGTATTGCTTCCTCAAGCACATTCACATTTATATCTTTCAATGATTTGAATTTAATACAGTATCCCGTCACACTCGCCTTACCCAGTTTTTTTCCATAGGTTTTGGCCAGATACGTTTTATCACCGATACCCATGATGTATACCGAAATACCGCTTGTGTTTGCACTTAAGCCAATTTGATAAAACTCTTTCGTTGTTCCATCCGCATATTTCATTTGTTGCGTTCCGTATCCAATGTTTGGGTTAGAAACGACTTTGCCTTCGCTGTTTTTGCCATCCAGGAACCATAACTTAGATTTTGGCGACACCTGGAGTGTGAGCTTGTGCAACGCCTGGAGCTCATTACGTTTTGGTTCAGGTTGGCTGGTAATATAGTCCTTTATTTGTTCCTGTACGTTCATAGTAAAATACTTTCGCAATATCTGGTTCAGAAAGTTAGTGATTTCCAGCTCTAAGTTGCCGAAATAAATGTGATTCAATTTGCTTACTTCGTATGAAGCAAAATTGATTCAACAGTTGAATCAAGCGATGACAACGCACAAAAAGCTTATAGTTTATATCGGTGGTTCTTTTTGTTTTTATCTTGCAGAGCGCGAATACCTGTGGGATCAACAACTTGGCGTCCCAGTTTGTTGTTAGGATCTATCTAAAATCTTTTTCGTTTGTATCATTTTCCAGGCAACCTCTGCTTTACCAAAACCTACCGTTTCCCGGTACACCTGGGGTGGAATATTCACATTCTTTTTAAAGAAACGGCTGAAATAATACTCATCGTCATAGCCCAACTCGGCGGCAACCTCTTTTATTGATTTGCTGGTAAGGTATAATTCTCTTTTGGCTTCGATGATAATGCGTTCCGCAATTAAATTAGTAACCGTTTTATTGAAATGTTTTTTCGTGATTTTAGCTAATGCGTTGGGCGAAATGTTAAGTAAAACCGCATAATCGTTGGGTGTATGCTTTGATTTAAAGTCATTTTCGATCGCTTCCTTAAGATTTTGCAGGATCACCGGTTCCTTGTTTCCTTTCTCAGATAGCAGGGTTTCCGGCAGTTGCCGGGCTTTGGAACGGGATGCTGCGATCAAAAAGATCTTCATAAACGATATCAGCAATTCATATTGCGCCAGGCCGGGGTTTTGCATTTCTGATTTGATCTGCTCAATGATTTTATTGAATGTAATTTGTAACGGTTCGTCAACCACTAGAAAAGGTACCTGGTATATATTGTTGAAGAGAACGCCGTTACAGGTCACTTCAGTCTGATGTTTATGGATACAAAAGAAATCTGAATGGAAGTAAATGGCTACCCCTTTTACCATGTTTGATGAAAACATGAAGGGCTGATAGGGAGTGAATGAAAACAACGTGTTCTTTTCAAAGGTATATTCCGAGAAGTCAGTCTTTAGTTTGCCGTTTCCTTCTGTTACCCAAATAAGAGAGTAATAGTTATTTCGTTGCAAATGGTCGAAATAACTATTATCCTCAAATGAGAACAGTTTGAATGCAAGATTTCCGTTTTGCTGATTTACTAATGTAAATACAGATTGATTTGCCATGACATAAAGTTATTGCGTAACCTCAAGATTTGCATTCCC
>DASVAM010000387.1:0-3058 GCA_036376375.1 Chitinophagaceae bacterium | reverse complement strand
GACAGTGTATCAGCAATTTCATCAACCTGGATCTTCCGTTTTTCGTCCTGCATAGTGGCAACATACAGGACACCTCTCAACGCATATCCAAACGATTTGGATAAAAACATTTCTTTTTATCAAAAGTAGAAGCGACAACCTCGTCAGTGGATGATAATTGTCATCTTGGTGTGTGACAGATATCAATCACGAGAGATACTTATATCATCACTGCGCGTTTCCACCTCAAATACTTTTGGGGCATAAAAGATGTTCGTATCTTTAAATATTTAACAACAAAAAAATTGCATAATGAAACTGAGATCTCTTATTACAGCAACGATTGCCCTGTCCGGAATTTATTTTTTATCTGCCTGCGGTGGAGGAGCTGACAAAGATGCAAAACCTTTGGATGTGGAGGAGCTAACAAAAAATCAACCGGAAACCCATGGAACTCAACTTAAGGAATCTGATATTACATTAACGACTCCTCTAAACGCTGAATGGGTGACAAGCGGTAAGAGCATTTATGAATTAAAATGCCAGAGCTGTCATCGCCTGACTGCAGATAGACTTGTTGGTCCGGGATGGAAAGATGTAACAAAAAGAAGAGAGCCGCTATGGATCATGAACATGATCACGAACGTAGATATGATGCTGGAAAGTGACCCCGAGGCACAAAAGCTTTTAGAACAATGTATGGTGCGCATGCCAAATCAGAACATCAGCAAAGAAGATGCGCGGATAATCCTTGAATTTATGCGAAGTAACGATGGTGAGAAATAAGATTGAGATGATCACTTCTTAATATTGACGAATACCACACGATTGATTTAAAAAGATTTAAAAAGTCAATAGTTCCTAATTATAAAAATATAATAAAATGAAACCGTCTTTTAAAATTTTGGTTGCTCTTACGTTCGCTGTTGTTACTTTTTCCCTCTTGCAAAGCTGCAAACCCAAGGGGACGCAGTCTGCCGTCGGCGGCGATGCTGCAGCAAAAGTTTACATTGCTCCCGGTAAATATGATGAGTTTTACAATTTTGTGTCGGGAGGTTTTAGCGGACAGATGTCTGTATATGGAATACCATCTGGTCGCCTCTTCCGTGTAATTCCTGTTTATTCCGTTGATCCTGAAAAGGGCTACGGATACAGTGAAGAATCAAAACCTATGTTGAATACTTCCAATGGATTTGTTCCCTGGGATGATCTTCACCATATTGCCTTATCAACTACCGATGGTGCGCATGATGGACGTTGGGTATTTGGTAATGCAAATAATACTCCGCGTATTGCCCGTATTGATCTGAAAACATTTCGCACGGCAGAGATACTGGAGATCCCTAACAGTGCCGGTAATCACTCTTCACCTTTCATTACTGAAAATACCGAGTATGTAGTTGCCAGCACCCGGTTCAGTATTCCTTTAGGTGATCAACAAGACGTGTCAATTAACACCTACAAGGATAATTTTAAGGGAACCATAAGTTTTATTAGCGTGGACCAGGCTACTGGCAATATGAAAATAGCTTTTCAGCTTTTGATGCCAGGCGTGAACTTTGACCTTGCCCGCGCAGGTAAAGGAAAATCTCATGGATGGTTCTTCTTTAGCTGTTATAATTCAGAAAAAGCGAACACGTTGCTTGAGGTAAATGCTTCGCAAAAAGATAAAGACTTTATAATAGCGGTGAATTGGAAAAAAGCAGAGGAATATCTGAAGGCAGGCAGAGGCGTTAAGAAGTCAGTTAAATATGCGCACAATGTTTATAATGAATCAACACACAGCGCTACATCAACAATAGAAAATGAAGTAACGGTACTGGATCCAAAAGAGCTTACTGATATGGTCTATATGATGCCTTGTCCCAAGTCGCCGCATGGTTGTGATACTGATCCAAGCGGTGAATATATAGTAGGTAGTGGAAAACTTGCTGCCATGATCCCCGTATTTTCATTTACCAAGATGCAGGAAGCGATCGCTGCAAAAAATTTTGAGGGTGAGTATGATGGTATTCCTGTTTTAAAATATGATGCTGTTTTGCACGGCGAGGTTAAAAAGCCAGGTCTTGGCCCATTGCATACAGAGTTTGATGGTAATGGATTTGCTTACACTTCTTTTTTTGTTTCTTCAGAAATTGTAAAATGGAATGTAAAGACGCTTGAAGTGGTTGACAAGGTTCCAACCTACTATTCCATTGGTCACTTAAGCGTACCCGGCGGACCTACTAAAAAGCCCTGGGGTAAATATGTGATTGCTTATAATAAGATCACCAAGGATCGCTATTTGCCTACCGGACCAGAACTTGCGCAGAGTGCTCAATTATATTCAATCGATGGAGATAAAATGAAACTCTTGCTCGATTTTCCTACAATTGGTGAACCACACTATGCTGAATCAATACCTGCTGATCTTATCATGAAGAACAGCCAGAAGATCTATAAAATTGAAGAAAATAAAAATCCATTTGCAACATTAGGGGACAACAATTCCAGGGTAGAACGGAAAGGAAATGAAATACATGTTTATATGACATCGATCCGTTCACATTTTACACCGGATAATATTGAAGGAGTAAAAATGGGTGATGTTGTTTATTTCCATGTAACAAATCTTGAGCAGGATTGGGATGTACCGCATGGCTTTGCAATAAAAGGAGCAAACAACGCCGAGTTATTGATCATGCCGGGTGAAACTCAGACGCTGTCATGGAAACCGGAAAAAGTAGGTGTATTCCCATTCTATTGCACTGACTTTTGTTCAGCATTGCACCAGGAAATGCAGGGTTATATAAGAGTAAGCCCAGCTGGTTCCAATGTTGCATTAACATGGGGCACCGGTAAAACAGAAACTCCCATAGCAAGTAATTAAGTTTTTAGAAAACCAGCGATCCTTATTCAAAATCTTAAAACTAACATCATGAAAAAGATCTTTCGATTATTCCCGGTAGCAGCGCTGGTCTTGATTTTCAGTGCATGCAATAGTTCAACGGAATCTGCATCAACAGAAGCTGAAGAGGCGACCGCAAAGAGTGGCGGACAGGAAGCTGTAAAGGACGATGTTTCACAAAAAGATGTTGTA
>DASVAM010000368.1:0-7584 GCA_036376375.1 Chitinophagaceae bacterium | reverse complement strand
TATACCGGGACGGTTAGTGGCCTTACTTCCAATAACAGAACAATTATTGTTGCAGGTGGAGCGACCTTTCAACCTACCTTGCTTGATGGCACCAGCAATGGGATAGTTTGCAAGATGCATATCTACGGGACATTTACATATTCATCATCATTGACAACTAATACGACTTTCACGCTAACGAATTATGCCGGCGGAGTAGTAAACCTCGCAGCCCTGAATACAAAGGGAAAAGACCAGGTATGGACAAATAATATCGGTGGAACTATAAACTTCTCAGGAAATGTCCTTCTGAACGGTGGCACCACATCTGACGATAACAATGTTTTTACCAATTATGAAACAATTAATGCCAATGGTAATTTTCAAATGAATAGCGGTTCATTTTTTTACAATTATAAAGATTTTAATGTGGCCGGAAATTACAAGGCGAATGGCGGCACCCTTAGAAATGAAGGTAACTTTGTTGTAACTGGTCTCCTGGAAATTAATTCTGGTGCTACGCCAATAGAAAATTATTGTCGCATGCAAGCTTTGGGCGGAATAGACATTAGTAATGCGACCTTTTTTAATTATAGTTATGTGTGGGCAAAGAATTCTGAGATCAAAATTACTGGTGGCGGCATCACCAATATAAACATTCCCGGAGCCAGCCCCCCTATGTTACATGGCGCAAGCTTTAACCAAACAGGAGGAGCAGTGACAGGCCCAGCTCTCATGTATTTTTATGGAGCGACTTCGATTACCAGTGGTGGGACCATTGGTATCACTGGAACAACCACTGATACAATAAAAATGTATGATATAACAAAAACGTCTTCCTCGACAATATTTGATGTTCAGGCTGCTAATACGGTAAGGCCTAACGTAATTTACAATGCATGGGGTGCGCCGGATTCAAACAGGGTCTATCTTTTTGGCTGTTCAGTAGAGATCTTTTTAGAAATACCATTAGCAATTAACTGGAATTCCTTTGTTGTGGATCTTTTTGATAACGTTCCCGTTTTGAACTGGTCTGCAGAATTTGATCGTCCAACCATTTTTGAAATTCAACGAAGCTTTGATGGTCGCAGTTTCTCAGCGATCGGCCAGGTGTCATCTATAGAGGGAAGAACAGGCTACAGTTACAATGACAAATCTGTAAATGGACAACCAGGTGTTGTTTATTACCGGATAAAAGGCGTTGAATTGGGAGGAGAAGTAAAATATTCACAAACAAGACTAATAAAATTCAGCCAGAAACCAGGAAGCATTTATACGGCTCCAAATCCTTTCACAAACAATTTCATCATCAACTACCGGTCTGCTGCGAAAGAAACGATCACGATCCGAATGTTTGATGTAAGTGGTCAGCAGATGCTGGCGAAAAATGTGACGGTTATTGCTGGTGATAACGCTATCAATATTTACGAAGCATCGCAAATTGCAAAAGGAATTTATGTAATACAGATAAGCAAAGGCAGCTATATGATCTCATCAGGCAAGATCATAAAGCAATAAACCATTTTCCTGATCACTATTTGTGTTTGCGTTATGCTGTCATCTCTGCCGGCGCAGCCATATTGAAACCGAGTTGCTGATACATGGAAAGAAAATCAAAATTATTCCATGCTTCAACGATCTTACCATCTCTTACCTGTAAAAAAGTCATTCCTGAAAAAGTCACGGTCTGATTGTTAGCATTGGTTGCCGTCACCGTGCAACGCGATGTCTCATAACCTCCTTCACTAACTGTATCCTCAACTTCAACATGGACTTGCGGAAATTGTTGTTTGAAACCATCGTAAAAAACTTTGAAGCCTTCCGGTCCGGGGACGTTGATGCCTTCAATCCCGTGTACGACCGCATTCGCATCTAACAGTTCATCGATCGCAGCTTTGCGACCATTGTTCCAGACTTCCTGGAACCAGCGATAAGTAAGTGTTGAGTGTTTGTTTGGCATAACAGTTAGTTTAATTATTGATTACTGAAGGTAATCAATTGGCTCAATTTGATCGGAAACCGACTGGCCGGGTTATTTTATGGCGTCCGGAAAACTACATGAAGATGAACTGCTAATTTTGTAAAAACGAATTATATGAGTACCATCAGGACTGAATCCTTTCTTCATGAGCTGAATGCAGAATACAGGGCAACACGTGCATGTCTTGAAAGAATTCCCGGGGCACTTTTCGATTACAAACCCCACCCAAAATCAATGACGCTTGGCTATCTCGCTTTATTGGTTGCAGAGATCCCGCTTTGGATAAAACATATGGTGATAGAAGGGGAGATCGACTTCGTTACATTCAAACATTTATCGCCTAAGACTACTTCGGAACTTGTTGCTCATTTTGAGGATAATGTGAATGCGGCAAAAGCAGCTCTCAAAGCAGCTACAGATGAATCATTAGAGAGCAATTTTACTTTAAAAGCCAATGGGCAGGTTTTATACACTGCTAAAAAATTGAATGATATTGGTATCACGATTAATCATTGGGTTCATCACCGGGGACAGCTGACCGTATATATGCGATTAAATAATATTGATGTGCCTTCGATCTATGGCCCTTCTGCCGATGATAAGAACTTTACGCCGCCTTCCTGATAAGTAAAGACAGATTTGAGAGTCGGGGACGGTCGCGTTCAGCTTCCATCCTTTTTTCTCTGGAACAAAGACCTTTTTTTCTTTTTGTCACTACCAATTAAATAACCATAAGGCTTTAACGAAGGCACGTGATCACAAATGATCTTAATGATGCCTAGTAAAGGAATCGCCAGCACCATCCCCGGAATTCCCCAGATCAATTCGCCCAATACAAGAATAATAATCGTAAAAAGCGGGTTGATGTTTACCTCTGCACCCACCACCAGCGGTTCTAAAATATAAGTTTGGAGGAACTGAACAATGAGATAGACTATTATAACACCAAAGATCATTCCTGCGTCACCACCCTGGATGATCACCATTAGAATTGCCAACAAATTGCCAGTCAGATTACCAACGAACGGAACTATTTCCAACAAGCCACAAAGTACCGCGAACAACAATGCGTATTTCACTCCCACTATAGAGAATCCGATACCGTACATCACCCATAGGCAGGCGATCATTAAACCAAGACCTGTCAAATATTTCTGCGATATTTTTTGAATGTCTCCAATAGTTGCTTCCGCATTCTTCTTTTGTGCCGGGGAAACCAGCTGAAGTATAAAGTTCCTGATCCGCTCACGAAAAAACATTAAAAGAAAGATATACACGAGCATTAAAATGAAATCGACGACAAAACCTGAAAGTGAGGAACCAAGAGTCGAGATCATATCGTTGCCATTTTTTGCCTGTTCACTGATCAATTCTTCCTGTTGTTTTGGGGAAATGCCGAAGCTGTTTTGTATACTTTTTTCGACTTGTTTGATCATTTCTTTTACTTTGTTTTGAATATCACCTGCCTCGGCTGTCAGGTCAGTGATCTGCCAGCTAATAAGCCAAATAATACCGGCAAGTACAGCCAGGAAAATAAGAATGCATAGAAGGATCGATAAAACCTTTGGGATATTTTTACTTTCAAACAAGCGGTTTAATGGCACAAAAAGCATTGCCAGTAATCCCGCAAAACTAAGAGGTACCAAAAATGGTTTCGCATAATACAATGCCGCGATAATAACAAAGATTAATAATAAAAAATACACGGCTCTTTGGAGAGAGGTGGTTGGTATCATGATTGACATGAGAAGAACTTTAGATAACATCCCTTCAAAGAATAGGCCATTAAGCCCGATGAAATAACCTGGTTAGCCATAGATATAACTAACTTCAAAGATGCAAAAAATTATTTTCATCCTGGTATTTATTTGTGCAGGCACGGTTATTATTTCTCAAACGATTATCCGGCTTGACAACAGCAAGATCACTGTAAAATCGCTGGATGATAAGATCACCCGTCTTATGAAAGAGGCATCTGTAACTGGGATGGCGATCAGCATATTTAATGATAACAAGGCTATTTATCACCAGGTCTTTGGCGTAAAAAATTCGACAACAGGATCGCCTTTGCAAACAAGTACCAACTTTTATGGAGCATCATTGAGCAAAGCTGTTTTTGCGGTATTAGTCATGAAGCTTGTAGAGGAAAATATTATAGCGCTTGATACACCATTGCAAAATTATCTTCCAAAGCCTGTGTACGAATATGGAAAAGGTACCAGCTGGGGCGAGGATTTTACGTCACTGGAGAATGAACCGCAGTATAAAAAAATAACTGCCCGTCATTGCCTCAGTCATTCTTCCGGGTTTGCTAATTGGCGCTGGTTTGAACCTGATCAAAAGCTGCATGTTCATTTTGAACCAGGAACACAGTATAGTTATTCAGGTGACGGACTTGGTTATTTGCAATTTGTAATTGAAAAGAAAACTGGTAGGTTACTTAATGACCTGATGCAGGAAAAAATATTCGGTCCACTGGGAATGAAAAACTCTTCTTATAAATGGCAACCCGCATACGAAGACAATTATTGTTTTGGTCATGATAAAACCGGCATACATTATCCAAAAGACAAAGACAATGCACCCCGTGCTGCAAGTACTCTTGAAACCACTCCGGATGATTTCAGGATATTCACCGAAGCTGTTCTCCAGATGAAAATACTAAAAGCGGCAACCTATGATACACTGTTTAAGCAACATTTGCGACTACGCAGTAAATACCAAATGGGTACTGATGCATGGAAAGATACAGTTGCTGACAATGACGATATCCTTCTTGGCTATGCATTAGGCTGGGGACGCTTGCAAACGCCGTACGGTTTTGGTGTGTTCAAAGAAGGTCATGGCGATGGATTTCAGCATTACACCATTCTGTTCCCCGAAAAAAGATCGGGCATAATGATCATGACGAACAGTGATAATGGCGAAAGCATTTTCAAAGAATTACTTGAATTTGCGATAGGGGATATCTATACTCCATGGCAATGGCAACGATATACACCTTACGAAAAGAAAACTCAGTAAATTGATGCTGTAGCGATTTACTGAAACGCCGTACCAATTTTTCTTTCTTTTAGTTTTTCAGCAATCTCTGTAAGAATAAGCGGATCATCGATTGTGGAGGGTATAGCATATTCTGTTCCATCTGCGATATTGCAAATGATCTTGCGAAGGATTTTTCCAGAACGTGTTTTTGGCAATCGTTTTACGATCGCGGCGCTCTTAAAGTATGCAACAGCTCCAATTCTGTCCCGGATGAAACCAACCAATTCTTCTTCCAACGTTGTTTCGTCAATGCTTGCGCCATCTTTTAATAAGACTAATGCAACGGGCCGTTGTCCACGTAAATCATCAGCAATTCCAACAACAGCACATTCGGCAACACTGCTATGTGTAGCTACTACTTCTTCCATTTGTCCTGTACTGAGCCGGTGGCCAGCAACATTGATCACGTCATCAATACGCCCCATGATATAGAAATACCCGTCATCATCTTTGTGTCCGCCATCACCTGTTAAGTAATAACCAGGATAACGTTCAAGATATCCCCTTCTAAATCGCTCATCATTTTTCCAAAGAGTAGGTAAACAACCGGGAGGCAACGGCAATTTGGCTACTACTGATCCTTCAATATTTGCTCCCAGTTGCCGGCCATCTTCAGAAAAAATTTCTATATCATATCCACAAACAGGCAAACCGGCGGAACCGGCTCTTGCCGGGAATTGTTCAACACCCATCATGATGCCCAGCATGGGCCACCCGCTTTCCGTTTGCCACCAGTGATCAATAACGGGACGCTGCAACAGGTCTTTTATCCAATGATAAGTGGGAGGATCGCAACGTTCACCAGCCAGGAACAACGTATCAAAATGGCTGAGATCATATTGCTTCATTAATCTTCCCTCTGGATCTTCTTTTTTGATAGCACGAATGGCCGTTGGAGCGGTAAATAAGCTTCTTACTTTATGTTGTGCTATTACCCGCCAGTAACCGCCGGCATCAGGAGTTTTTACCGGTTTGCCTTCATACATAATGCTTGTGCATCCATGAAGCAAAGGCCCATATACCAAATAGGAGTGGCCAACGGTCCAGCCAATATCACTTGCGGCCCAAAACACGTCACCGGGATCGATATTATAAAAACTCTTCATGCTGAATTTTAAAGCCGTGGCATAACCACCGTTATCTCTCACAACCCCTTTTGGTTTTCCTGTGGTGCCCGATGTATAGATGATGTATAAAGGATCTGTTGATAACAAAGGGACACAAGCAGCCGCTTCACCATTAGCAAGTACATCTGAAAAATCAAGTTCATCTTTCCCATTCAATACATCATAGCCTTGCTGGCGTTGAAAAAAGATCTTATAAGCAGGTTTATGCCGGGATCGATTAATCGCTTCATCGAGCAGTGATTTATACGGGATCAATTTATCTACTTCAATCCCATACGAAGCAGAAATGATCGCTTTCGGCTGTGCATCATCAATACGAACACCCAGTTCATTGGGAGCAAATCCTCCAAACACCACAGAGTGAACGGCTCCGATCCTTGCGCAGGCGAGCATGGCGATCGCCGCTTCAGGGATCACGGGCATATAAATAACAACCGTATCACCTTTACTGATGCCCAGGTTTTGTAAACCACCGGCAAACTTTGCAACTGCATTTTTTAATTCCCTGTAAGAATATTTTTTTATCGTGTTGGTAACCGGGGAATCATATATCAAAGCGGTTTGATCACCTCTTCCTTGTTCTATGTGGAAATCAAGACTGAGGTAACAGGTATTCATTTCGCCATCAGCGAACCAATGATAAAACCCTTTTTCATCTTTACTCAAAATGTTTGAGGGTTGTTTGAACCATTGAAGCAGCCGGGATTGCTCGGCCCAGAATTTTTCTTTTTGGTCAATACTGTATTGATAGAGTTGCTCATAATTCATAGTCATGAAAAGTTACGTGTAAAAAACAAAACAAGTTAAAATTTACAGGCCAATGAGGGCGGGAAAATTTTAAATTAATGTGTTTAAACAGGCAAAAGAACACGCATTTATTTTTGCGCCAAAGACAACCCGGTAGACCCGCAAATGACCATAACCCATCCTGTTCTGCACTGATCTATACTATAAGAGACCCGGACCTATGAATAGATAAAAATTTTATATGGATTTGCTGGTTCATATGGAAATTTTCCTTTTACTTTGCAATACAAAGTACTTTTAAAGATTAAAACATAATTCATGAAAGAGGAGATACTCGCCCACCTGAACGACCCGGGCCAACTGGAAAAAATGTACCGAACTAACAAAGGACCCTTCAAGCGGGAATTCAATACCCTTTATCCCGGCGTTAAAGGGAACTTGCTCGCTGATTGCTGGAACGAAAGGCTTAATTATGACAGCGATGAGATCAGCTGGGGTACACGCATTGAATTAACTTTTGTGATAATTGCTTCTTTGGTGGCTGGTATTATTGCAAAGCTCCCGGCAATTTTCTCGATAAACGAAGATTTTTTCTATCCCCGAAATGTTGGGTTTATCGTGTTTCCTGCTTTAATGGTCTACTTTGTCTGGAAAAATAAATTATCAATAAGCAAAATTGCTTTTATTGTTACAGCAAGCCTTATC
>DASVAM010000367.1:0-2543 GCA_036376375.1 Chitinophagaceae bacterium | reverse complement strand
TGGCAGATGTATTTCCTCATCACTACCATCATTTTTTCTAAAACAGGCAATAAAAAAACCTTCTCCTTTCACTTTATCCGGCCAAAAACGATAACCTCCATCACTCTGAACAATATTCCAATGGGGATCAATTATTAATTCTTCATTATTAATTATTAATTCCTTTGTCAGCCAATCAACAATTTGCTCATCCTCCTCTTTTGAATAAGAACAAGTAGAATAGATCAGTACTCCTCCGTCTTTCAATGCCGGGAGAACATCAGCCAAAATTCTTTGTTGTCGTTGACTGCATAAAGTCACATTCTGCTCACTCCATTCTTCTATTGCTTCCGGGTCGCGACGAAACAAACCACTCCCACTGCATGGCGCATCAACGACGATCACGTCAAAGTAATTTGGTACTTTTTGAAAATCTTTTGGATCATTGTTCGTCACAATTACATTATTGCAACCCCATTTTACAATATTGTCGTTTAAAATAATTGCTCTTGATCTTATCGTTTCATTGCTCACCAACAAACTGTCTTTTGAGATAAGCGAAAGAAGATGAGTTGATTTTCCTCCGGGAGCGGCACAAAGATCAAGTATTCTGATTGGTTGTGAAAGATCAACCGTTTGTTTTATTACCTGCTCCAAAAACATACTACTCGCTTCCTGCACATAATAACACCCGGCATGAAACAGAGGATCGAAAGTGAAAGAAGGACGAGATTCCAGATAATAGCCGGACCTGGCCCAGGGAATTTTAGATCTTAGATTTCGGATTTCAGATTCTTTAAATGGATTTATTCGAATCGAAGTAACTCTATCTTCTGATTCATGAATTTTTACAAATGCATCTTCGTTGAAACCATTCGTTCCTCTAAGCGAATCAATAAAGTTCTTTGGTAATTCCACAGGCGATCTATTTTAGAAGCCAGACGGTATCACGCAAATTTTTCAAACCGTTCCGGCTGGCCTCGTAAATATAATAGCTATCCGTTCCCCCCAGTATTTTTATTTGAAAAGGACTGTTCCCGTTTGAATCAAATACTCTTTGAACTTCCTTATTCTTCGAGACTTCTTTCGGTGTCATATAATTAAACAATAATTCATACTGACAGGGGCCCGTCCAGTTGACCTTTAAAATAGTGATATCTCCATTTTCATTTGTTTCAATTTGCAACGAATCTTTTCTTTCAATTTTTATTTTCTGGCCGTTGGCCTTGTTATAAATATAAAATTTACCAGTCCTGTATTTATTACAATCCTGCGGTGGATAATCATACAACCATACCGCAATAAAGGTAATGGAGCACAAGCTTGCGTGTAAAAAATTGAACATGGTGGGGTACTTGCTAAAATGCCTTCGGCTTTACAATTGTCGTTGCCTCCTTTACTTCAGCAGTATATGCTTCTATTGTTTTTGCCACCACCTGGATGTTTTCCTGCGCCTCTTTCCAATTCCGCTCTTCTATTCCTTCGCGAATCCCCGGCAAGGTTTTTACACCATAACCCGTATAAAATCCTGGCGCATACACCTGGTGCTTGTACCAGGATCTTCTTGGCAGTCCCTTTTCATTGATCAATGCCCTTTCCACCTGGAATAAGATCTCATTCAGCTCTTTTTTCTTCCCAGATGAGAGTTGTGTTCCGTTTGCATATAATTTCTGAAATTCTTCGGCAGTTGTCTTCAACTCTGCCATTTTGTTTTCCAATTCACTGAAGTTGAGATAAGGAACGGCACCTTTTGGTTTTGGTGTTTGAAATCCCTTTTTAGGATCTTTTGCCAGCTCAAACAATTTATCTGCTATCATTTTATTCTCCTGCTCTGTTTCGGCCCGTGTATTGTCCAGCAACGTTTTCAGTTCAACTACATAATCATTCACCGTTCTATAAAAACTATTAAAGTCAATTGGCAACACATCTGCATTCGCCAAGCGCATCATGGTCCTGCCAGCAGTTTTGGCCAGCGCAATTCCATATTGAAAACCCGGATCTTTGAACCGTGTAAAATGATCATACGAATCATATACCGAATGGTACTCGCCACCACTTCCTTCACCACCAAAGCCAAGATTCAAAGATGCAATGCCAAGAAATTGTAAAAAGCCGGACCAATCAGATCCTGCCCCCAATGCACTCAACTTAATATTCTTGTTCCCCATCAATCTCGTTCTTGCTGCTTTGTCACCATTCACCATTTGATTGGCATATCTCCTTTCTTTTATACTTACCCCTGTTTGCGGATCTATCACAGCATCTGCAATCTCATTAAAGAATGGTTCCAACGTATGCGAGCCGCCGGCGCCGATAAAACCGCGACTGTTCCCATCGGTATTTATATAAGCAACGGCTTTCTTTTTTAATTCTTCCTGGTTATGTTCCGCCCATTCTGTGGAACCCAATAATGCAGGTTCTTCTCCATCCCATGCACAATACACCAGTGTTCTTCTTAGTTTATATCCTTTCTTTACCATTTCACCGATCACTCTTGCCTCTTCCATTTCAGCCACCATTCCACTCGTTGGATCTGCAGCGCCATTTACCCAGGCGTCGTGATG
>DASVAM010000365.1:0-4397 GCA_036376375.1 Chitinophagaceae bacterium | reverse complement strand
TGCACAGATATCGATATTCTTCCTGCCTTTTAAGATAGCAGCCCGAAACTTTTTATATTCTCCATTCTCCCATATCTCTTTAAAGGACCTTTGTTTCAAATCGCCCAACCTGTGTTGCGCATCTTTATCAAAACAGCAGGGAGCAACCAAACCGTCCCATGTTATGACGGGATCGTGCCATAGCCTCCAGCAATGGTTGGCGAGCCTGCCTTTAAATTCATATTGCGTCCCTGATCTATTATAGCGACTGTACTTATCAAGCGTCGGTATTAAGTTGTTCGGGTCATTTTGATAATCGTACACCTGCGCGGTCTTGAACCATATATCATCCACCCCAATTTCTTTCGCCAGCTTTTTTACATCTTCAATTTGATGCTCATTTGGCTTCACCACCAAAAACTGAAAAACAATAAAAGGAGTTTTGCTTTTCATTTCCTTTTTCCATTTCACCACATGGCGGGTACCATCCAGCACTTTCTCAAGATTTCCGCCAACCCTATATTGTTGATATACATCCTGTGTAATGCCGTCAATGGAAATAATGAGCCTGTCCAAACCGCTTTCAATAGTTCTTTTTGCATTATCGTCGTTTAAATAATGTGCATTAGTAGAAGTGGCTGTATAAATTTTTTTGGAAGAAGCGTACTCGACCATGTCTAAAAAATCCGGATTGAGATAAGGCTCTCCCTGGAAATAAAACACGAGATACAAAAGCTCTTTATGCAGCTGATCGATCGTTTCCTTAAAAAAATTCTTTTGTAACATACCCGTTGGCCGGGTGAAGGCTCTTAAACCACTTGGACATTCCGGGCAACGAAGGTTGCAGGATGTTGTTGGTTCGAATGAAATAGAAACAGGCAGCCCCCATTGAATGGGTTTCTTAAACAATTTACTGATGTAAAAACTGCTTACTACTTTGCTGGCATTCCATGCGCGACGAAAAGTGAGCTTTGAGACCAGGTTCAGACTATCGTTCCAATTAAACTGCGACATCGAACAGTAAAGGTAAAAAACAACCTGCGGCAATAGCCAATAATTTTTTAATTTGGAAACTTATTGCATGGATCAGCAGCTACCAGCCTATAAAATTCTCCCTTTAAGCGACACGGCGCTCATCATTGATTTTGGAAATGTGATCGATGAATCCATTAATAAACTGGTGCATTCGGTTTTTTATCAATTACAAAAAGAACCGGTTCCGGGAATGATAGAAGCTGTACCGGCCTATAGTTCATTGACGATCTACTATGATGTTTTATTGATTCGAAAAACGATCAGCAGCGGCCAAACCGCATATGAATGGATCTCCGGAAAAGTAAAGGAATACTTATCCGGTGAAAGAATTGAAGTGCAGGAAAACGGAACATTTATCAGCATTCCTGTTTGTTATGAAAAAGAATATGGAACCGACCTTAATTTTATTGCATTGATAAATCAGATTGATGTCGATGAAATAATTCATTTGCACACGTCAGCTGTTTATCGTGTTTATATGCTCGGCTTTCTTCCGGGTTTTGCGTACATGGGAATGGTAAATGAGAAAATGGCGACCCCGCGTAAGCAGTTCCCTGCGCCGGTGGAAGCGGGTAGTGTTGGTATTGCAGGGAGACAAACCGGCATTTATCCGTTAAGATCACCGGGAGGCTGGCAAATTATTGGAAGAACTCCGTTGAACCTGTTTAATAAGGAAAAACAAAATCCCACACTATTTAAGTCGGGGGATATGGTTCAATTTTATTCAATAACAGGTGAGGAATTCATTCATTTAAAAAATAATTCCCCTCTGCTTTAGGAGAGGGGTCGGGGGTGAGGTATGAGTTTGAAGATAGTTAAACCAGGAATGCTTGACAGCATCCAGGACATGGGTCGTTACGGGTACCAGCAGGTTGGCATCAACCCAACAGGTGCTATCGACAGGTATGCCGCTGCTATTGCAAATATCCTGGTTGGCAATTCCAATCGCGAAGCGGTAATTGAAATGCATTTCCCCGCAGCTACTATTTTTTTTGAACAGGCAACAATCATAGCATTAAGCGGCGCAGACTTTAGTGCAACTATCAGTGGCAAACCAATCCCGGTCAATCATCCGGTTGTTGTAAATAAAAATTCCACCCTGCAATTTCATTCCCCAAAAAATAGAAGCCATTGTTACCTGGCAGTCAGAGGAGGTATGAAAATATCTAAATGGTTAAATAGTTATAGCACCAATTTGAAGGCTGAAGCAGGGGGATATTCAGGAAGGAGATTGTTAAAAGACGACACTATAGATTTGAATGAAGAACCGGGTCTCACACCTATTGACGAAAATGATCCGACCAGCATTGACTGTAAGATTTTGCCGTGGGAGGCAAATGAAAACTTTGGAATGGAAGAAAGTGAACAGGTAATGGTAATGACCGGAGCTGAATGGAGCTGGCTCGAAAAAAATTCGCAGGAAAAATTTTTGAAGAATCCTTTTTTTATTTCCCATAATTCTGACCGGATGGGTTATCGTCTTGCCAGTGAGCCACTGCATTTACATACAAAAACAGAACTTGTTTCTTCTGCTGTTAGTTTTGGAACCATTCAATTGTTACCGGATGGCCAACTGATCATACTGATGGCAGATCATCAAACGACCGGTGGTTATCCACGATTAGGAAATGTGATTGCAGTCCATTTGTCCAAGCTGGCACAAATGAAAGCGGGCGATAAAATTCAGTTCAAATTTACCGATCATCAAACTGCGGAGGACTTACTACTAAAACAACAACAACACTTGATGCAATTGGAAATTGCTTGTAAATTGAAACTCGAAAATTATATCCATGAAAAAGGGCACAAATGAATTGACGGGTAAAATTAGCGGCCCTTGTAAAAAATGAATGTACCATGAAAACGATCGATATTAATTGTGACCTGGGAGAAGGATGGGGGAACGACGAATTGATTATGCCCTATATTTCGTCCGCCAATATTGCCTGCGGTTATCATGCCGGTGATGAAAGGACGATGAAGCAAACCATTGAGCTTTGCAAAAAATATAGTGTTGCCGTTGGCGCACATCCATCCTACCCTGACAGGGAAAATTTTGGAAGAACAGATATGCAGCTGCATCCCGGGGAAATTTATGAAATGATAGTTAAACAGATTAATGCCCTGGAAAAAATTGCGGCAGCGGCTGATGTTCCCATTCATCATGTGAAACCACATGGCGCTTTATATAATATGGCGGCCAGGGATAAGGGACTGGCACCGTTTGTTGCACTGGCTATTTTGGATACAAACAGTAAGTATCTTTTATATGGTTTAAGTGGGAGCTATTTGATAAAAGAAGGAAAGACCCTTGGTTTAAAGATCGTGAATGAAGTATTTGGAGACCGCACTTATAAGGATGATGGAAGTTTAACGTCCCGGAACAAACCCGGTGCCTTGATTGAAAATGCTGATGCAGCTATTGCGCAGGTACTTCAGATGGTAAAAGAGGGCACGGTAACCTCGGTGACAGGAAAAAAAGTGCCGATCGTTGCTGAAACCATTTGCATACATGGCGATGGTGAACATGCGGTTGAGTTTGCCAGAGCAATTCATACTGCATTGAAGAAAGAAGGAATTGAAATACGACCGAAGTAGTTGTCAATGGTCGATAGTGTAGCGTCAAATTCGAGAAATCTTATTCAGGCATATTCAACTATCGACTATTGACTATCGACTATTCACTATTCACCATGAAAAAAAACTCCGCCATACTCGGCGCAGCATTCCTGATGGCCACTTCAGCGATTGGTCCCGGTTTTCTTACGCAGACATCGTTATTCACTGAACAATTGCTTACAAGCTTTGGGTTTGTTATTCTTATTTCCATCCTGCTCGACATCGGTACACAAATAAATATCTGGAGGATCGTAACGGTCAGTGAACACAGGGCGCAGGATATTGCGAATAAAATTTTTCCGGGTCTTGGTTTTTTTCTTGCCTTTCTGATCGCATTCGGTGGATTGATATTCAATATCGGAAATATTGCCGGATGTGGCTTGGGTGTACATGTCTTAACCGGGATCGACCCGGAATATGGAGCAATGATAAGCTGTGTGATAGCACTTGGAATTTTTTGGTATAAAGAAGCGGGGAAATTAATTGATGGACTTGCAAAATGGCTGGGTATGATAATGATCGGGCTAACAGTTTATATTGCCTTTGTTTCGCAACCCCCGCTGGGTGAGGCATTATACAGAACAATATGGCCCGAAAAAATTGATACAATGAAAATTGTGACCCTGGTGGGTGGTACGGTAGGAGGTTACATTTCATTTGCCGGCGCACATCGTTTGCTGGATGCGGGGATCAAAGGAAAAGAGAATTTGAAAGCAGTTACAGGAAGCGCAGTAAGAGGTATCCTCATCACGTCCTTAATGCGG
>DASVAM010000363.1:0-6149 GCA_036376375.1 Chitinophagaceae bacterium | reverse complement strand
ATGAATTTGATCATCCGCAATATGGCAAAATAGAGATCGGTGGTTTCAAAAAGAATTTTGGCCGTGCCCATCCCGGCTTTTTAATGGAGAGTGATGCACACCGTAATATGTCCTTCACTATTTATCATGGCTATCATACACCCAGGCTGAATATTGATACCATTCTGGAAAAAGACCTGGGTGATGGATTAAAAGAAGTAACGGCTCTTATCTCCAACAAAAGATTAATGCCGACACACAGCAGTCAGGATCTGAAATTTAAAATTGAGCGACCGGATCATATTACACTTAGTGGCGCCACTGTTTTGGCGGGCATGGTGGTTGACAACGCTGATCTTAACTTAACCACAGAACAAAAAACCAATCCTGCAACGGTTCCCGTTCGTAATATCCCGGGACTTGGTGCTGTTACGGTTCGATGGATCGTCCAGGGAAGTGGAAAATATACTGTGACCGTTGATAGTAAGAAAGGTGGAGTGGTGAGTAAGACAAAGTAATTTATTGGGCGGGTCGTAGTATTTCATGGCATCAGTCGTTAAGCGAAGCGAAACCCTGACTTAGTCGGGGCCCCGTTCAGGGTTCTGTTCAATATTTCTTCCCGGACGAGTCTCCTCCGTATTTCGGTTTGATTTGTCTCGTCCTTACGAAAAGCGGCGACGAGTCCCTCTTACTTTTTTCTTACATGAAATATTTTTAAGGTGACGAGGAGACTCGTCTGGGAAGTAATAGAAGGGAGTTATCCCACGGACAAAATAATTATAGAAGTCCCACCCGATGACGAGATTCTCCCAGAGCGAGATTTTTACGATCAACTCGAAAGTAAAACGGGCAAAGAGACTGTTGAATTCGCAAAACAAATTATCAAAGACTGCGAGACATTAGATTTATATTTATTTTGGAATGATGCAAGTTTTACCATCAGGCTCCCTGACCCACAAGGAAGCGATGTAAAGATTCCTATTTTTCGTGTCGAAAAAAATGGTCACGTAAATTTGAGCTTCTCCGGGGGAGCATTCAAAAAGGTCGAATTATCTATGGATATGGCTATTAGCTCTGCAGCTGATACTGCAAAGCTGTTTAAGGGTATCAAGCCGAGACCAAACAGACCGTGGGTTTGGGATAAGGATTCTACACTTAGTGAATTGCGAAAAGTCTATCCACAATTTATGGACAGGGTGAAAAAATATATTGACGATATTACAAAGGAGGGTGAGAAAAGCAGCCGATAACAAATGCTTTGTTCTATTGGGGCTAACGAATAGCGTCTTTCACCTTTCGGTTCGCTGCTCAGCTTTTTGTCCCAGCTTAACATTTACTATTGAGCACAGAATATTTTTTACTTTAGTTCTTCGTTCGGCACTCGTCGCCAGGGGCGACGTAAAAAAATTGCCCCGCCGACCGCAAAGCTGTGAACGGTTAGCGGTAGTTTTCTCTTACAGCAACAAATAAACAATGACACCAGTTTCATTTGACAAAGTTTGTCGGTTTTGCTTGGCATCTAATGGGGCAAGGGCAATCTATATGTTTAATGGTGACGTTGAAAAATTCAAAAGTCTAACCGAATACGAATTTTCCAAGATTTTAGAAAAATGGATGAAAGATGATAAAAAGAAATGTGAGTTTTGTGGCTCTCCTTTTGTTGAAGGCACAGTTATTGAAATCGGCAATCATAAACTATATGATTTTAATAAGTTGGCTACGCATTGTAAAGAAACCAACGGTGAACTTTTTATCTGGAATGTCGTTAAGAAAGGTCGTTCAATAGAATTAAATGTTGGCGGCAAAAGCACACATGACCCATTATTCATTAAAGAATGTTTTACAAAGCTTTTTCATTTGATAGACTCCCTTCCTGAAACCAAATTGATTCATAACCGTGATATGGGAGACTTATTTGTTTGCTTTACGGGTGACTATGAATTTGAAACAGAATCATTCAATCCTATTATTCAAAGATTCTGGTGTACCGGACTGACACATGATGAGGCTGTCAGATGTATCAATGCTCAATTAAATAATTTAGGAATACAGGATTTAATTCGCTCCATTTGAGTTTGAAACCTGCCCGTTTTTATAACCCATTAGATTTTCTTAAATTTGAAACATGGAAGCTCTCAAAATTGAAATACTTAATCCGAAGGCATTGCAAATCATCAAAGGAATGCAGGATCTTAAACTCATCAAAGTGACTGAAGAGCCGGTGTCTGCATTAAAAGGATACCTCAAGAAAATGAGACGCAACTCTGCTTCTGCACCCAGCTTAGACGAAATCACTAAAATCGTTGAAGAAGTAAGAGCTAAGCGAAATGCCAAAAAATAAGCCGCTTAAACTTATTGTTGACACAAATCTTTGGGTAAGTTTTATTATTTCCAATAAACTAAGCCTGCTTGACCCTTTTCTTTTTAACGAAGAAGCAAGACTTCTGTTCAGCACAGAACTCATCATCGAAATTCAAGAAACGATAAAAAAACCAAGACTTAAAAAATTCTTCAAAACTAATGCTCTTGAAGAAATGCTTTTAACATTTGAGCCATTTATTGACCTGATAGAAATTGAAAGCATCGTTACATTTTGCAGAGACCCCAAAGACAATTTCTTGCTTGCACTTGCGAAAGATGGCAAAGCAGACTACTTGCTTACAGGCGACAAAGACTTACTTGACCTCATAAAATTTGGTAAGACTAAAATCAAAACAATCACGACATTTATTGACGAGACGAAAAACTACCGCTAACAAAAAGTTTTCTGCTACACGATACAAGCTTTGATTGAGGACTCTTACGAGAGACGACTGACAGAAAAATGGAAAAGAAAGACGGCCTGGTAACCAACTTTACGTCGGCAGGAAGCGACAACGAATACTCTTCAGTACCAATATTAACAGCTACATATTCGACTAACCGAACATAGCTGAGAAAAAGAATATGTTTCGACTACAATATCTTTTTTACTCCGCTGTTGGAGTTGAACTTTAAGGCCGTTGTTGGTGTTCACATTGGTTCCCTCAACAAACTTAGTTCACTACGCACCAACAACCGGATTATAAAAACTTCTTCCCTAGCCTTGGTACGCGTCCGTGATAAAAATTCAAGAATGCTCCGATGCCCGCATTGCTATCGCAATGCCCCACGCAACGAAATAATGAATTTAAAATGATGCGTGAAGGCATCGTGTATACGATGCGGGCATCACGTCCGGGACATATTATTTTTTACCGCCGGGGCCTTGCCGGGGAAACTTATTCAACTTTCATACGAATGAGCGGAAACAGAAGTAATGACTACGTCAACTTAATTAAGGTAAATGAAAATAAATGTCTGATAGATGGTAAGCAGCCTGAGCAAATGGTAGGTTTTCAAAGGACAGGCGGGTTGGAATGATCCGGCATCCCGGCTTATCTTACCGCCTCAATCGCATGTGATGAAAACATCTGCACGGGTAGCCACAATTTTTATTTTCTTATTCTTTCTGTTTTTTAATGGGGTACAGGTATACCTTATTCAACAACGCATTGCGGGTGCAAAAGCAAAATTCAATGAGGCCTGCACGAATGCATTATTAACGACACTATTTGACTACAATAAATTAAAAGGAACGGATAATGTTGTAAGACCAAAAAATGCATTGATCGCCTACTCGCTAAATGAGATGACTGTAAACCGTCTCGATTCCCAAAACATAACAGTGAGCTCTCCTTCTTCTAAGCTTTATGCCCTGAAAGCAAACCCGGCTTCTGTTGAAGCGATCATCAACCGGCCAATATTCGTTTCACTGGACCTGGTTTTGCTTGACAGCCTTTACGAAAGAGCATTGGATTCATTGAACGTCCATTCGAAGTATCGTCTTGATACGTTTCCGATACCCTTCAGCACTGGAAACAGCAGGATCGCCATGGCGGAGCGGATTGAGAATGCATGGGCAATGAAAAGAACAAAAGCATACCCCTACGCCACTAAGCCACAGCGCATATTTTTTTATCCGACCGCCCTGGTCTTTGCCGAACTTAATTACGACTACCGTTTTTTTAAACATGACCTGTTATGGCCAATGCTCGCATTCTTCTTCATCCTGCTCATTAGCAACATTGCACTTTTTTTTGTGTATAAGACCATCCGACGACAAAAAAGGATCAATGAAGTAAAGACCGACTTCATCAACAATATGACCCATGAAATGAAAACTCCGATCACGATTGCCTCAGCAGGTTTGGCGGCCCTGGAACATCATATTCCTTCAACTGAACGAACCAATTTTTATTTGCATACAAGCAAAAAACAACTGCACCTGCTCAATGATTTCGTGGAAAGGATTTTAGATGCAGCCGTACAGGATATTCCGGATCTCAGTTTGAAAAAAGAAAAAATAGATCTGCAGGGTCTTTTTGATGAGTTGATACAAAGTCATTCCGTTCTTAATGAAAAGAAGGTTGGCTTCAGGTTAACCGGGAATGGCCATGCATTTATCCAGGGTGACCGGCTCCATCTTGAAACTGCCTTTCATAATATTATAGATAATGCCATCAAGTATTCAAATGGTCCTGTGGAAATTCAAATTGATATTGCTGAAAATAACCGCGACTGCACCATCAGGATACGTGACAATGGAATGGGAATACCGCAGCAATACATTAAAAACATATTTGAAAAATTCTTCCGTGTGCCGCAGGGTGATGCACAATCGATCAAGGGATTTGGACTTGGTCTGTACTATGTCAACAGCATTGTTAGAAAACATTCCGGCAACATCTCGGTGCATTCGAAATTGCAATCAGGAACTGAATTCATCATAACCCTACCTAAATAACTATGATACCGATCTTATTGATAGAGGACCAGGTTGAGCTTTGTGAGATCTTAAAAGATACGCTGTCTCTTTATGGCTTCGATGTCACCTATGCGCTGAATGGTGACGACGGGTACAACACATTCACGACCCTTGATCCAAAGCTTGTCATTATTGATATCATGATGCCGGGCAGCGATGGGTTCAGCGCTGTAAAGCAGATCAGGACCATTAATAAAGAGGTTCCTATCATTATGCTGACGGCTAAACCACTCACCGAAGATCTGGCAAAAGCATTTGATCTTGGTTGTAATGACTTTGTCAGAAAACCATTTGTAATGGAAGAACTAATAGCAAGGATCAAGTCCTTTGCCAAGATATCGGGCAATGGTGGGCCGGCAGCACATAATATTTACAGGTTAGGAAGCTTTCTCCTGAACGCATCCACACATGAATTGTCAAATGATTCGAACAAGTTTCAGCTTTCCTACAAAGAAGTGGAATTGCTCAAAAGACTTTGTGAAGCAAAATCAACCGTTGTTGACCGCCAGGAACTGTTGCTGGAATTATGGGGCAGCGACAATATTTTTAATAGTAAAACAATGAACGTGTATATAAACAGGTTACGTAATTATCTGGCTGGCGATAAATCTGTAGAGATTATCACCATCAGGGGATTTGGGTATAAGCTTATAGAGCGGTAAGACTGATGCGTTCGGCTCCTCTGCCACCCAGCAAAAAAAGCTGCTTCGCAGCAGCTTTTAAAGGAGAAAGTCACTTTTAATTTCCTTCTTTCTTCTTCTGCATACTTTTTCCCCACTCCTCGTAAGCAGCATACATTGTTTTTATTTGCTCAGGTGTCAGAGGGATCTCACCGTATTTTTTTTCTTTGCCAGCTTTGATTTCTGCAAGTTTAGCAGTCCTTTCTGTTTCATTAAGGCCCTGTAAGGCAGCAGCGGCATTTATGCGGGTTTCAAAATTGATCTCTATAACCTTTTCTGCCTGTTCAGCTGTCAGGCCGGCTTTCTCTACCAGCATCGGAATTTGTTGTGCTTTCATGTCCCGCAGCATATTTGCCTTCTGTTCCGCACTAAACTGCTGCGCGGATTGTTGCTGCGGAGGTTTAGGTCCACTATCCTGCGCATAAGTGGTAGTTGAGATCAATGCGCCGGAGATCAACGTGAGGAATAATAACTTTTTCATAATTTAAAATTTAGTTTGAGGTTTGAAGTTATTTCACTTCGACATTAATGAATATTAATTAATATTAACTGGTACAGGCGGCGCATAAACGCTAAGATCATGCAGGAAAATTACATCACCGGCGATAGGAAACCGTGCTTAATCCCTTGTCCGTAGTTTTTTC
>DASVAM010000352.1:0-8438 GCA_036376375.1 Chitinophagaceae bacterium | reverse complement strand
TACAACCGCAAACAAGGAAGAAAAAGCAATACAAAGAATGAGAACAGTCACGATAACGCCGGCTTTATACCCATAAATATTTTCCATAAACGCGCTCACTAAATATTTATCATCTTCCAATACTGATTGCCATCGAATCACACCCATTACACTTACGTTCATTAATAAATACAAAACAGCAATGCCTGCAATGGAAATAAAAATACTTCGTGGAATGTTTATCTCAGGTCTTTTAATTTCTCCACCTAAGTGACAAACGTTATAATAACCAAGATAACTATAAACAGTCTTCACGGAACCTTGTCCAACGGCGGCCCAAAAAGCATAGGTAAAAAAAGTTCCCTCACCAGCGGGGACCAACTTCACGGGATGTTGCTGATTCATCAGACCGCTTACAATGATCCAGAGGATTGTCAGTACAACGATCGATCCCATGACGACCGATATCTTCCCGATCGTCTCAATTTTACGATAGAGCAAAAGAAAAACAAGAATTACTAAGCTGCCGGAAATCATTTTTTCCTGTATCGGGGTCAGATCAATAATATACGTAAGATATTGGGCGAAACCAATGGCCCCGGATGCAACAACCAATGGTGCCTGGATGGAAGTTTGCCAGACAAACAAGAAGCTCATGAGTTTGCCATACTTTTCTCCATAGGCAATGCGATGAAAATTATAGGTGCCACCCGCCAATGGATAGGCAGCGCCAAGCTCACTCCAGATCATAGCATCAATAAACGCAGTGATGGCCCCAAATATCCAGGCCCATAAAAACAAACCGTCATTAAATTGGCTAACGACAAAAGGCATTACCACAAACGGCCCAATACCAACCATGTCGATCATGTTGATCGATGTTGCCTGCAGTAAGTTGATCTTGCGGTTAGTAAGCGGTATGGACATCAAAAAAATTCAAGCGCAATTTAACACTGCTTTCATTACAATCAGCTGTTCTTCTGATTTCGGGATCAGAATTTAATCTTAAACCTGCTTCGCAAACGCATTGATACCTTCCACCAATACGTCTAAATTTTTTGTAGTAGTATAAACATTTGGGGTGACGCGAACGCTATGAATATTCTCCCAGTTAATACCTACTGTATGCACTTTATACTTATCCAGTAAGAAGCCATCGAGCTCCTCCGGCTTTTTTCCTTCAATTGAAACATTGCCGATCGCACAGCCCCATTTTGGAGAGAACGAAGTGTGTAGTTTCACTTTTGGAACGTTCTTTACTTTATCAAACCAATAATTCTTTAAATAGTGTAATCGTTTTTCTTTTCTTTCATTGCCGATCATTTCATGAAAATCCAATGCTTTGCTGATCGCCTGCTCAATGAACATTGGTCTTGTGCCCAACGCTTCAAATTTCCTGATGTCATCTTTCAAAGGATCATCAGACGCAAACAACGGATATAAATTTTTGATCTTCGTTTTTCTTACATACATCATACCACTGCCGATCGGTGCATATAACCATTTGTGCAGGCTGCTGGCAAAATAATCGCAATCGAGATCGGATATTTTAAAATCAAAATGAAAAAGACTGTGTGCTCCATCCACGATCACTTCGATGCCCCGCTTATGAGCTTCAGCTGCTATTTTTCTTACCGGAATTATTTGCCCGTTCCAATTTATGATATGTGTGATATGGACAACTTTTGTTTTGGGTGTAAATGCATTCACATATTGACTTACCAAATAATTTTCATCTTCACTTGGCAACTCAAGATTTACCCAAACCATTTTTATCCCATCACGTTTCTCCCGTTGTTTATAAGCATTCACCATATTGGGATAATCCTGTTTTGTTGCAACGATTTCATCCCCGGCTTTTAATTGCAAACCAAAAATGATCGTTTCCAAACCTTCGGAAGAATTACGATTAATAGCGACTTCTTCAAGATCACAGCCTGCCATCTTCGCCATGTTCCTTCTTAATGGCTCGCGACCCTGGTCGAGAATACGCCACATATAATAACTTGGCGCTTCATTGCTGTAATCATAGTACCGTTTCATGGCCTCTGATACAACTTTTGGGGCGGGGCTCACTCCGCCGTTATTAAGATTGATCAAATAAGGCGATACGGTAAATGACTGCTGAACGTAGTACCAGAAATCTTCTTCACTGGCGAGATCGGCTGCCGGAACACCCTCGGCATCTTTTAATGCAGCTTCAAGATTTCTTGCCCACATTGGTCTTGCAATTGTCGAAAGGACAGCAGTAGCGGAAAATGTGCCGACCTTTTTCAAGAAACCGCGGCGATTAGCTCCGGACATAATAAAGGTTTGCATAAATTTAAATTAAAAAGATGGAAAAGCTCTTTTCGAGGGAAGAAATTGAACCGATGCTGCAAAGGGCCATGTTTGATGGTCAGCTAAAATCTATTAGAATTTTTACTGAATATCTTCAGGGTTTACTTGAACCAGACCTTGCACAACTTAAACACATAAAGGAAAGCGGTATGACATTGGGTGAAGATTTTATGAGGTTATATACCCGAACTTCTACCATATTAGAGATAAAACAAACACTTGAAAAGCTATTGAACGATCTAAAGGTTAATAGTACATGAAGTTCAGGTAAAGCAAACGTTGAAGAATGAAGGTTCTTCAAAAGAAGGTAATTTTTAATCTATGACGGAAGAAAAGACGAAGGAAATTAAGAAGCTTTACACTGATGCGTTCCTGAAGGTGAATACTTCTATTCGTTGCTATATCTATTAAGCAAACAGATCAAGTAACTAAAGAAAATGCAAGAATCTCAATTTATTTTTTTTAAACCACGGTGACACATAGTTCACAGCGAACACCGAGATTCATCTTTGTGAAGCTTTGTGTCTTTGTGCCCCCGTGGTTCAATTTTAATTTCAGCTATGTTGTCAGCCCTTCGATAAGCAGAATAAACTTACAAGTCTCCCTCAATAGTAGTATTCTAGTTGGTTACCAACCCAAAAAAACCTAAATTGTTCATCCAACATTTTTTATATGCAAATACTTGAAATAAAAGTGCTGAAAGGCCCGAACTATTGGAGTGTCAGAAGAGCAAAGCTGATCCAAATGAAGCTGGACCTGGAAGAGAAAGAGAGGATGCCCACCAATAAGATCCCCGGCTTCCGCGAAAGATTGGAAAAACTATTACCATCATTAATTGATCATCGTTGCAGTGAAGGTGTTCGTGGCGGTTTTTTTCACCGGGTAGAAGAAGGAACATGGATGGGACACGTGGTGGAGCATATTGCATTGGAGATACAGACACTGGCGGGAATGGATACCGGTTTTGGAAGGACAAGAACTCCGGAAGGAGAAAAAGAAGGTGTGTATTATGTTGTGTTTAGTTATATGGAAGAAGATGCCGGCGTATATGCCGCAAAAGCTGCTGTTCGTATTGCACAGGCATTGATCGATGGTGTGGATTATGACCTGGCAGAAGATATTCAGAATATGCGGGTGATAAGAGAAGACACGAGAATGGGCCCTTCCACAGCTTGTATTGTTGATGAGGCAGCAAAACGTGGAATACCGTTCATAAGATTGAATAAACAAAGTTTGGTGCAATTAGGGTATGGAGTAAATCAGAAACGTATACGTGCTACGATCGCTTCTACTACTTCGAACATTGCTGTTGATATTGCCTGTAATAAAGATGAAACAAAAATGCTGCTCGAAGCGGCTGAAATACCGGTTCCGAAGGGAACAGTGATAAGAACAGAAGAAGGTTTAAAAGAAGCTGTTGAAAAATATGGATACCCGCTGGTAATAAAACCTATTGATGGCAACCATGGAAAAGGGAACACTACAAATATCACGAATTGGGAGGCTGCCGTCAGGGCCCTGGCAGCAGCAACCGAATACAGTCGCAGCGTGATCGTTGAAAGGTTTATTACCGGTTATGATTTTCGTTGCCTTGTTATCAATTATAAATTTATTTGCGCCGCCTTGCGTACGCCGGCATCTGTAGTTGGCGATGGTGTTCATGATATAAAATGGCTGATCGATGAAACGAATATGGATCCCCGTCGGGGTTATGGTCATGAAAAAGTGCTGACACAAATTACCATTGATCAGTTCACACAAAAAATGCTGGATGACGCCGGGATCACGTTAGAAACAATTCCGAAAAGAGGAGAAAGAGTTTTATTAAAACCAACGGCGAATCTTTCAACCGGTGGCACTTCAACTGATGTTACCGATGAAGTACACCCTGCCAATGTTTTTATGTTCGAAAGAATCGCGAGGATCATAGGACTTGATATTTGTGGCATTGATGTAATGGCAACTGATCTGCGAACGCCGGTGTCAGAAAATGGTGGCGCGATACTGGAAGTAAATGCAGCTCCGGGTTTTCGCATGCATATTGAACCTTCAGAAGGTCTTGGTAGAAATGTGGCCGAACCAGTTGTCGATATGTTATTTCCGAAAGGAAGCGCCGGACGAATTCCAATAATCGCAATTACAGGTACAAATGGTAAGACAACCACGACAAGGTTAACGGCACACATCGCAAAGAGTGCGGGAAAGAAAGTTGGGTATACGACGAGTGATGGAGTTTATATACAAAATCAAATGATGATGAAAGGTGATTGCACCGGGCCTATTTCATCTCAATTTGTTTTGAAGGATCCGACAGTTGATTTTGCAGTATTGGAATGTGCAAGAGGCGGCATCTTAAAAGCCGGTCTTGCCTTTCAAAATTGTGAAGTAGCCGTTGTTACAAATGTAGCCGCAGATCATATGGGGCTGGGCGGTATTCATACAGTTGAAGCGATGGCAAAAGTGAAAGCCGTGGTACCGGAAACTGTTTTTGACCATGGATATTCTGTGTTAAATGCAGATGATGATCTTGTTTATAAAATGAAAGAAACGCTTGACTGCAATATTGCATTATTCAGCATGGATGAAAATAATCCGCGCATAAAAGAGCATGCTGCCACGCATGGTCTGTCATGTGTATATGAAAATGGCTATATAACACTTATGAAAGGGGGATGGAAAATAAGAGTGCTGCATGTTAAAAATATTCCGTTGACTTTTGAAGGAAAAGCGATTCACAATATTCAAAATTGTTTACCCGCCGTACTATCAACTTATCTTTTCCGTGATATCACCATCGAAGATATCAGGACCGGTTTGCAAACCTTTATGCCAAGTGCCAACCTGACGCCGGGTCGTTTGAACTTTTTCCATTTTAAAAATTACACGGTGCTTGCGGACTTTGCTCATAATCCTCATGGCCTAAAATTGCTTTGCGATTTTATAAGCAAGCTCGACTACCCTCTTCGTGTAGGCGTTATCAGCGGCACCGGCGATAGAAGGGACGAAGATATTCGTGAGCTGGGAGAAATTTCTGCAAATTATTTTGATGAGATCATTATTCGATGCGATAAGAATTTGAGAGGCAGAACGGCTGAAGAGATCATCGGTTTACTGAGGGAAGGAATTGAAAGTGTAAATCCCAATATCCCGGTCATGACGATCCCCAACGAGAACCAGGCGCTGGAATACATTTATGAAAATCCTAAACAGGGCGCTCTATATACAATTATGTGTGATGTGGTTGCGGGAGCTTTGGATAAGATAAGGGAACTGAAAGAAAGAGAAGAAAAAGAGAATAAGCCGTTAGCTATTAGCGGTTAGCCATTAACAACTTTGTAACCATAACTAAAATATGAGAAATTTTAAAGAACTCAAAATTTGGCAAAAGGGCTTTAAAATAGCAGTAAACAGCTTCCGAATAACTGAATCCTTCCCGGTTCAGGAAAAGTACGGACTTGCTTTACAAAAAAATAAAGCGGCGGTTTCAATCCCTTCAACTATTGCTGAGGGAAGCAGTAGGAACAGCGATAAAGATTATGGCCGATTTGCTGAAATTTCATTCGGCTCCGCCTTTGAGTTAGAAACTCAGCTTTTGATAGCAAAAGAGATTAAATACGGAAATAATGCTTTAGTTGATCAAACTTTAGCAATGCTCGCAGAAGAGGAAAAAATGCTGACGTCATTTATTAATACTCTTTCTCAAAAATAAATGGCTTTTTGGCTAAAAGCTAACGGCTAAGAGCTAACGGCTAAGAGCTGATAGCTTCTTCTAAATTCCATTTGGCGCCAAAGCCCTCAAACCTTATTTTTGCCCGCCCGTACCGGATGGTACATTCGGGCGGGCACCCCATTCCGAAGGGATGTAAGGCTGACCCATGGTGTAACGGTAGCACTACAGATTTTGGTTCTGTCTGTTAAGGTTCGAATCCTTATGGGTCAACAATGAAACCCCGAAATAATATTCGGGGTTTCATTTTTCTATGGTGCTATTAGAAATTATATCTCAATCCTAATTGCATCTGCCAGCGGCTTTGCAGATCCGGACTGCTTACAAAAGTTTCTTTCTGAGAAGGATCAAACTGATACCTGGGACTATTTGTAAAATTGCCGTTTGCATCACGTACAGTGACGCTCAACGGTTGAAAATATCCTGATGTAGTTGCGTACTTCCTAACTCCCCAACTGCTGCTGATAAGATTACCAAAATTTACTATATCGACGCTAAACTGGAGACTTTGCCTTGTTTTGGTGTTTACTATCAAATCTTGTAAAATGCGCAGATCGATCTGGCTGTACCAGGGAGTTTCGCCACCGTATTTTTCTGTGTATTGTCCTCTTAATTCACTCAGGTATTCATCTTGTCCAATAAAAGCCTTAAATGCCGTTCGCTGGGCAGCCTGGTTTTGAATATTTCCATCTACATCCAGTAACTGATCAAAAACCATATTGTCTACTTCTGCATCGGTAGGCACGTACAGCAAATCGTTGGAACTTGTTCCGTCATTATTAATATCACCGCCATATACATAAGCAAACCTGTTACCGGACGTCCATGAACTGAACAATGAAACCGTAGTCCCCCATTTTTTATCCTTTCCGTAGTCAAATTTTTTGGATGCCGCAATAAAGAAACGGTGTTTGTTCCCATAAAGTGAATTAGAATTAATCGCTTTGTTCGCATTGTTTAAAATGGGGTTACGATCAAAAGCATCACTGGATATTTCTGCAGAAATAGAACTGGCATCTTTTGCAATTCCAAAATTATAGGCCGCCATCGCAAACAATCCTTTTTTAAATGTTTGTTGCGCCTGTAAAGAAAGGTTGAACTGATAACCTTCTTTTGTGTTGGTGAACACATATGTATTGGCTGTGCCCTGGTTGGCGGGGAGATAGACGCTTCGTTTATCACCAATACCGGAGTTAAGTGTGCCGGAAGGTGTTCCCAATTTATAGTTACGAACCATCATTGCATTTACATCTTTCGTATAAGCAACATCAACTGTAAAGATTGTTCCGGAAGGGATCTTGAAATCAGTTCCGACATTAGTTCTCCATACCTGCGGCCATTGAAAATTTTTATCAGTTGCATTATAGAAAGAACTGAATGGATTGCCGATATGATTGCCAATCCAAACAAATGGAAAACGTCCGGTAAACAGCCCCGAACCTCCGCGTATTTGTAAAGTCTTATTTCCTTTTACATCCCAGTTGAATCCAAATCTTGGTGAAAACAATGGATCAGTGGTGGGTAGTTCTGTATTGTCCAGGTCTTTTCCTTTTCCATTAGAAACAGGATTGCCATCAGCATCAAACAAAGTGAGGTTGTCCGAATTCGGAATAGTAGGCGAACCGGATGTATATGATCCTAAATAAGTGCCTGCGTTTGGTGCAAACACATCTTCCACAATATTGGGAGTTGAAAATGACATATTATCATACATGGGCTTATCGATCCGAAGTCCAAATGTCAATTTCAATTTAGAATTCACCTGCAATTCATCCTGGCCATAAAGTGATAATTGCCCCACGGTCATTTTTACCAATGCCCACTGATCTGCTTTAGCCCTGTTTTGAGCGTAGTCGTTGAACTGGTCGAGGTTAAAAACTCCAAACCATAATGGATCACCTCCCGGCACACTATCCTTGAAGGTCTTAATATCCACATCGCCCAGGAACATGTTAAAACCATATCCGGTTAAATTGAAAGAATTCTCAAACTTGAATGATTCGTAAGAACCGCCAATTGTGATCGAGTGGTTTTTTTTGTAGAGGGTAAAATCATTGGTAACCTGTATCGCATCCTGGTTTAAAGTATTATTTATCGAGAATGGCTCATGCCCGGCTACAATATATCGGGAACCATATTTAGAAATATTTACAACTGGAAAAGGAGTGGAAAAAGGATTACGATTATCCCTGAAAAGTGTATAAACCATTCTGAGTTTGTTAGCAGAATTACCTTTGAAATTAGACTTCAATTCTGCACCAAATGAATTTAATTTATTCTCGATCTCATAGCCTGAATTCTGGAATTGTAATGTGGTATAGTCCGGGCCACGGCGGCCGATGGCACTTGGGTGCGCAGGTTTGTCTTTCTTCGCATCCAATCCATTATAGGT
>DASVAM010000349.1:0-2936 GCA_036376375.1 Chitinophagaceae bacterium | reverse complement strand
CCTTTACAAAAAGTTCCAGTGAAAATTTGATTGCCGGGTTTTTCTTAATGGCGAGGTAATCTTTTACAATGTCTTTGGGATCTCTTTTAGGAATACAGTCCACAAATGTTTTTCCATCAGGAAAGATCATTGACAGCTGGACATCTTTAAACAGTTCGCCGTAAACCTGGTCGGGTGTTTGCACTTTTGTTTGTGCAGATATTGTTCCAAAGCAATAAAGCGCGAGGATGATCGGTATAGCCTTTTTCATGCCGGTTAAATTCCCTTTAAAGATACATGAACCCTACCGGACAATAGAAAACGACCGTTGTCAGATCAATGCATAGTGCCGGGATTGAATGTTCTCCAGCTATGCCAGAATTCCTGCGAAGCCGGTAAGGGTGTCAATGAAAATAGAGTATCAATTCCTTTGCCATCAATTCTGTATCGATGGTTATCAAAGAACAAAGTGTCCCCATCCAGGGTGAAAACGGAACTGGCTGCGGGCCTCTCCAATGCAAAAAAGCTTTTATGATTCTTTGATAACACGATCAAAACGGGAGTTGTGCCAATCTTATCATGTATCAATTTTTCTTTTTTCAACTGGTTCCAATCGTAGGCCTTACTTTCTTTGCCTGCTTTCACGCCGATCACCCATGATTTATCTTTCCATGAAACGCTGTCTGTGCCAGTTAATTTGCTTTTACTGGCGCCGCTTTCATATTTAAAAGTGCTATCATACGATTTTATAAATGCAGGATCAGCCTGCATAATAAGCGAGTTGGGATTTAATGCTAACCAATCTGACAAAGAAGTTTGGGAACTGTATACTTCCGGTAATTGTAGTCCTTTTAATTTTCCGGTTATTGCTTCTCCATTTACCTGGCGCCACCAGCTTTTTGTTGTTGCATCTTCAAACATTGCATTGAAATGATCCATCCCAACCAGGCGGAATTTTTCATGTTTCCCATTTACCATTGGTTCAAATACTCTTCCTGTCCGGCAGACAGTGCAATAGGTAATGATCATTGGCTTTCCGCCAACAGTATCATGCACCTGGTGATGATAGCCTAAAAATTGTATTGGATATGCTTTTGCTTCACCATTGTGTGTTACTCCGATCACCAATCTGTTTGAATCAACTTGATTTTCAGCCGCCGTTACCAGAGATTTGGATTTTGGCTGGTAAAACATGTGATCGGCTGCCATTACAAAATTTGTCATGTAAATAATTGCTCCCAATAAAGCAATTGGAAATATCAGGGTCCATTTTCTTTTCCATTGTGATCTGAATAAACCAATAAAGATCATTGCAGCAAATAAACCTCTGAATATCCAGCGCCATCTGTAAAGAAAGTAGGCAAGATCTATGCTATTCATTTGCTGGCTGCCAGGTATTGGCATAATGAAGTAAACATTTGCGATCTCAAATAGTAGCAAGCCAATTAAGCCAAACCAAAAATATTTCTTCATGCAATTAGTTGTATTTGTAAAAATAACCCCTTCGTAGAAACGAAGGGATTGCTATCTAATGCTTGTATTATGCGTATGTAAAATTTTAATCAGTTTTCTTTTAAATTCCCCTCCGTAGAAAGGGAGGGGTTATTAATTCTTGTATAAATCCGCGTTCAACATCATAAGTTGATCGTAATCCCCACATTGACCAGGTAGTCAGCAAAAGCGGCATCGCCTTGTATATGATTGCCCGTATCAGCAGTGCGACGTTTATCCGCATTACTTTGTGTACGGTTTCTTACCAATGCTATTGGAACATAGAGGTAAACATTTGTTTTTTTACCAACATGAGTAATACCCGGTTCGGCAGAAATAATATAACCAGGTCTTCTGAATCCGCGATCGCCCCCAACAAGGTCACTTGAGGGAAGACCTTCAATGCGGAATCCTCCGGAAAAATTTAGTTTGTTCACCATATAGCTAAGACCTGCCCGGGTCATGAAGAGATCAGGGACGCTCATTACATCTGTATTGTATTTTTTTGCTGTTGAGTTAGGAGTACCTCCCCTTGCTGTTGACGTTCCATTTTGTTCTCTGGGATTCAACAGGTAAAAAAAGCTACCATATACACCGAGCCTGTGACTGAAGTTATAAAAGCCATTTATTTCAAAAGTCACACCGGTACCGCCATCTCCCAGCTGTATTGATTGATCAACCGGTCCGAGCACACTTGAATCAGCTTTTTTATAAAAATAATCCATGTAGGTATAGTTACCCGTAGGCAATTTTAGTCCCAATCCCAGTTGCAGATTTCCATTATGCGATTTTTTAGGATCAAACATCCAGCGATAAGCAGCAATACGAATATCACCAATGCCGAAAGATTGAGTGCTGTGCCTGGTTTTTCCATCATGTTCGTATAAAGATGAACGGCCAAAGCCCAGAACAGGTAACGTCATTCCCATCGACCAGCGGGAATTAAATACACGGGTAAGGGTCACATCCAGTTCGTATGAATGATTGATCACATTCGAACTTTCTTCGATCCTATGATGTTGTTCTTCTTTCCCAACAAAATGTTTATAAGATTTAAAATAGCGACTGTTAAGGTCCAGGTACCAGCTGCCGGCTTCGGATGGCTTATTACATATTCCACCGATACCCCTGATCGCTACACATCCCTGTGCATTCGTTTGCAGATCAGCTGCGGCAATTAAAATGACGATGATTAAAAAAATTCGTTTCATGATTTTGAAGTTAGTTTTCGTTATAAATTAATTTTTTACAGTCATTTGTTCTCTTTTCAATTTCAACCTTGATACAATGAATTCACCCAACTTTTTTCCGGCTATAGTGCCTTGTTCATTATCAAAACGATAATGAATTCCTCCATATAATCTTGACATGGCAGCTTCCTCTGCGGCCGCCCGGAATGATCTTATTTCCCTGTTTTGAATTCCAAATTCAAGCAATGAAGTATCTGTGAATGATAAATTATCACC
>DASVAM010000330.1:0-13394 GCA_036376375.1 Chitinophagaceae bacterium | reverse complement strand
GAAAGCTTTGTCTGGTCTTTCAACTCTCCTTTCTTAGCAAAGCCTTTACTTTCCAAAAAGTCAATAAGGGTTTCTTTCCCGATATTAAACTCTTTGGCTGCGGCCAAAATCCTTGGTAGTTTAACTTCTGCCATTAACTGTTTTTATGTTTACTACTTTATTCAGCAGTGAAACGTGAAAAGTGAAACGTGAAAGATGACACCATCCATTTCACGTTTGACGTCTGACGTCTCACGAAAATCATTCTTTCTCAAACTCTGCCTGTAACACCTTTCTCACTTCATCAATTGTTTCTTTTTCCAGGTCTGTACGACGTTCCAATTCTGCGGCGGTCAGGTTCAACACACTTCTTCCGGTATCACAACCGATGCGTTTAAGTTCATCGATCACCCATGTTTCAATTTCATCACTAAATTCATCAAGATCGATATCAAATTCCTCCTCTGCACCTTCATCATCCCGGTATACATCCAATTCAAAACCGGTCAGTTCACTTGCCAGTTTGATATTGACCCCGCGACGACCGATGGCCAATGAAACCTGGTCGGGTTTTAAATATACATTGGCGTGTTTATTTTCCTGGTCAAGCTCCATGCTTGTGATCTTGGCAGGCGTTAATGATCGTTGGATCAATAACTGCGTATTGTTGGTAAAGTTGATCACATCGATATTCTCATTCTTCAACTCACGAACAATGCCATGAATACGGCTACCCTTCATACCCACGCAGGCTCCTACCGGATCGATACGATCATCAAATGATTCAACGGCCACCTTAGCTCTTTCACCCGGATCGCGAACAATTTTTTTGATAACGATGAGGCCATCAAAAATTTCTGGCACTTCAATTTCCAGCAATTTGGCAAGAAAGTCAGGCGAAGTTCTCGAAAGAATAATTACCGGCGTATTATTTCTCATATCCACTTTCTTAACCACCGCGCGGATCGATTCTCCTTTTTTGAAATAATCCTGCGGAATTTGCTCGCTTTTTGGCAGGATCAGCTCATTTCCTTCTTCGTCCAGCAATAAGATCTCTTTTTTCCAAACCTGGTACACTTCGGCGCTTATGATCTCGCCGATCCGTTCGCTGTATTTTTTAGCCAGTGAATTTTTCTTCAGATCGCTGATACGGCTGGCAAGCGTTTGCTTGGCAGCAAGAATGGCACGACGGCCAAAATCATACAGATCGATCGGCTCGAACAATTCTTCCCCCACTTCGAAATCGGGCTCAATTTTTACGGCGTCGCTATAAGCCACTTCTGCCAGCGGATCATTTACCTGTCCGTCTTCCACGATCGTGCGGCGACGCATGATCTCGAGGTCGCCTTTTTCGGCGTTTACGATAACATCAAAGTTTTCATCACTGCCGAATTTTTTACGCAGCAATGTCTTAAAAACATCCTCTACCACTTTCATCATCGTGGGGCGGTCGATATTTTCTGCATCCTTAAATTCCTGGAATGCATCGATCAGGTTAATACTTGACATATGTTTAGCTTTTTGCTTTTAGCTGCCAGCTATTAGCTAATGGCTAACAGCTAATGGCTTTCTTAAAACTTAATTTGAATTTTTGTTGTTTTTATTTCTTCTTTTAAAATAATATGTTGAACAAATTCTTTCTTTCCTGCATGCCGGCGAGGCAGGTTTCCCTGGCCCCGCCCGGATGAACTGGTCGGACGGGCCTTTTCTTCTTCAATGACAATTTCATTTTCTGTGGCACTTAGCAGCTTCCCTTCCTTTTTTATTCCGTTCCGAAGCAATACTTCCACGTTTCTTCCAATATTTTTCAAGTATTGCCTGTCAAGTTTCAGGGGCTCATCCAATCCCGGCGAGGATACTTCGATCGAAAAGTCCCCGTTTGGAAAAAGATTTTCTTCTACCCACTTATAAAGAGCCCTGTTTATTTTAGAAAGCTGATCAATGGCTGCACCCTGGTCAGCATCTACAAAAACCTTGATGTTGTTGGTAGGTTTAATGCTTATTTCCACCAAAAAATAACCCGGCAAGTCAATCAACAGCTCAATTACTTTTATTTCTATCGCCGAAGCTTGATTTTCATTATTCATAACCTGTCCTCAATACGCCCCTTTAGGGGAGTGGGGGTAAATGAAGAAGGGAACGGATCCGTTCCCTTCTGTCAATCAATACCGGTGCAAATGTAAAGGAAATACCGGTTATCAGCCAAATAATTAATCATAGCAACTTTAACAGGCCGGCTTTCCTGCAGTGGGTTAATTTTGTGTCATGTTACGGTATTTGTTTTATGCGTTTTTAATTTATCTCGCCTACAGGCTGATTTTTCATTTCATCATCCCTGTGTATAAGACTACAAGACAGGTGAAAAAACAGTTTCGTGAAATGAACACCCGGATGGAGGATCAAATGAATCAATACCAGTCGGGTCAGCCAACCCCCACTCCTGATAAAGAACATAAGAAACAACAAGCAGGAGACTATATCGATTTTGAAGAAGTGAAATAATTGTTCAACTACACTTTATTTTTTTACTTTTGCCGCCTGGAGCCAAAAAGCTCAGGACCCTTAGCTCAGACGGTTAGAGCACCTGACTCATAATCAGGGGGTCGTTGGTTCGATCCCAACAGGGTCCACAGATTAAATGAGAAATAAGAAACAGGAAAAATAAGGAATGAGGAAGTAGTACCGGTCTATTCACTTTCTTATTCTTTCCTTCTTATTTCTCATTTCGTATTTATTCGGGGTTCTTTAACCTTTTGTTAACCGCGACAAAAATACTTTTGTCAACTACATAACTGAATATGAAAAAATTTTTATTCGTAGCACTGGCATTCTCTTTCTCAATAGTTGTTTATTCACAGGATAGTGTCTCATCAAAATCAAAGAAAAAAGACTGGAGCAAGGTAAAGCTGACCAACCGTGCCAATGATCACTTCATGATCCAATATGGAATGACCACCTGGTCCGGAAAGCCCGATAGCATCAATACAAGAGGCTGGTCAAACAGCGTGAACGTATATATTATGCTTGATCTCCCGTTTAAAACAGATCCCCGTTTTAGCATAGCATTTGGACCCGGCATTGGTGTCGATAATATGTTCTTTGAAGAAACAAATATTACACATACCAACCACCTGAAACCACTGGAATTCCAAAATCTTGCTGACACCAATCATTTTGACAAATACAAATTGGTCAACGCCTTTGCGGAATTACCATTAGAACTTCGTTTTGTTTTGAATCCCGAGAATACCAACAAAAGTTTTAAAGTAGCGCTGGGTGCAAAAGTGGGCGTACAAATATCGGCGCATACAAAAGGGAAAAGATGGGTGGATAAAAATGATAACCTCGTCTCCGGATTCGATGATAAATATGTGCAGAAAAATAAAGACAAGTATTTCTTTAATGGCAATCGCTTGTTAGGCACTTTCCGCGTTGGATACGGATTCCTCACTGCCTTTGCCACCTACCAGTTTGGCAGCGTAATAAAAGAGGGTCTTGGCCCGCAGGTAAAGCCATACGTCATTGGCTTAACGATCAGCGGTCTTTAAAAAAGAAATCAAATAATAATAGCAAAAGCGTCACGCCAATGGCATGATGCTTTTATTTTTGCATCGAATACAATTGTGTAAAAGAAATAATGCTCGACAAAAAAAACAGCATAGGGAAACCTGCCTGGCCGGCGGGCAGGACGGAAAAAGCGGTATTGGTGGGATTGATTCACAAAGACCAGACGGAAGCACAGGTACAGGAATATCTTGATGAACTGGCATTTCTTGCCGAAACAGCCGGCGCTGTATCGGTAAAAAGATTTACGCAAAAACTTTTACGTCCTGATAGCAAAACATTTATTGGCAAAGGCAAGCTGGAGGAAATAAGAGACTATTGCCATCAAAAAAATATTCGCATACTCATTTTTGATGATGAGCTGAGTGGTTCACAGATCACCAATATTGAAAAAGCGACGGATGTAAAGACGATCGATCGCAGCGACCTTATCCTCGACATTTTTGCAAGACGGGCAAAAACGGCGCAGGCAAAAGCACAGGTGGAGCTGGCGCAATACCAGTACATTTTACCAAGATTGCGTGGTATGTGGAAGCACCTTGAACGTTTGGGTGGTGGTATTGGTACAAGAGGTCCGGGTGAATCCGAGATCGAGACTGACCGTCGTATTGTTCGTGATAAGATTTCTTTGCTTAGAAAAAGATTAGCGGAGATCGATAAACAGGCATTTACACAAAGAAAGGACCGGGGTGAGTTTATACGCGTAGCGCTGGTTGGTTATACCAATGTTGGTAAATCAACGCTCATGACCTTGCTAAGCAAGAGCGATGTATTTGCGGAGAATAAATTATTTGCAACACTTGATACGACCACGAGAAAAGTAGTGTTTGAAACCACGCCATTTTTATTAAGCGATACTGTTGGGTTCATCCGCAAATTGCCCCATCATCTCGTTGAAAGTTTTAAAAGTACGCTGGATGAAGTAAGGGAAGCCGATATTTTATTGCATGTGGTGGATATCTCGCACCCCGCTTATGAAGAGCAAATGGGCATTGTAAATAAAACACTCCAGGATATTAAAGCATTTGACAAACCTATCATTGTCGTTTTTAATAAAATGGATCTTTACGAAAAGAATGTCTTTGATGAATGGCTCGATGAAAGTGTAAAAAAAGAAATATTGCAGGATCTGCATGAGCGGTGGGAACGGGAAACAGATGGTAAAGTGGTTTTTATTTCTGCCATTGAAAAAAGAAATATCGAGTTACTGAGAAAAACGATACTGGATAAGGTGAGGGAGGTTTACAAAAAGAGGTATCCTTATAAGACAGGATTCTACCCCCTGTCCCCCTAAAGGGGAGACTTAGATCAATGCTTTCATTGTTTTTATCATTCATACATGACAGAAAAAAAATACAAATGGAACAAGGTTGCCGATAGTCTGAATGAAATTGAGTTTGCGAATAACAACATCGCAATAGTTGATCTCGATGGTAAGAACATTTGCCTGGGAAAATTTAAAGACGCTGTATTTGCATTTGCTTTTAAATGTCCCCATGCAGGAGGCAGCCTCTCCGAAGGCTATATAGATGCTTTGGGAAATATTGTTTGTCCCCTGCACCGCTATAAATACAATATGGAAAATGGCAGAAATGTAAGTGGTGAAGGTTATTACCTAAAACACTGGCCGGTGCAGATAAAAGAAGAGGGTGTGTTTGTTGGTGTGGAAGAATCGGGTGGATTATTTGGGTGGTTAAAATAGTTTTTCTGTTTTTCTCACGACGATTTTTGTCTATATTTGCCGCCCAATTCGCCACAAGCGGATGAAACTCCCCTTTAGCTCAGTTGGTTAGAGCATCTGACTGTTAATCAGAGGGTCGTTGGTTCAAGTCCAACAGGGGGAGCGGATATTAAAAGTAAAGGGTTATACTTTGATAGTATGGCCCTTTTTGCTTTTGGTGTACTTCCATAAATTTTTCATTTGAGATGATATACAGATCGCAGCTTATCCATCAGCGATTGGCTTAAGGTAATATATTCCCGGTATTGATTGCTGGAACTGCCACGCAAAATCAACTGGTAAGTACCGGTCATGTTAATGACGAAAGATCTATCAAAAGAATCAGCTTTAGCCAGTTGAAAGGGAAACACCTCGGCACTGTTTTCATAGCTGTCCAGCAATTCTATGTAGAATTTTTTTGAATCCATGGAAAGCCGGTCGTGAAATTCCATATCGTTGTGTCGATTAAGAAACGCGTGTATATTTTCATGATAAAACGTCCATTCATATTCATTCCTCTTTCGCAGGTTGGCAATAGCAACAGAAAGATTACCGGTTAAACTTTGCAAATCCTTATTCTTAAAATACCGCAGCGATCCGGAACTTTTTAATTGTTCAAGGATGGCATCCCGGGGTTCAAATATTGAGGGGCTGAACATGACATAAGCATAGGTGAAATTCAAAGCAAAGGTTTTGGAGCAATCCATGATACTGCTATCCCGGAAATAGTTTCGCATATAAGAAAAAGCTTTATCTTTTCTTGCTCGCCGATTCATCACTTCCTTTATTGCGGCAGAATCGGCCTTCAATTCATTATAAAAACTTACGGCGAGTTCCTTAGCCCTGTCTCTTTCTATTTTATGCTCCAATTGGTACTCAGCAAGGAAACCGCAAAACACAGCGAGGAATAACATAAGAAACTCCCAGAAATAATGGGTCCATTTCTTACGGGTTCCTGAGCTTGTCGAAGGATGAGAATGGTGGTGTACTTCCATGTCGCAGCTAAATTAGATAGTGGCCGACAGTGTATCGTCGATAGTTAAAAGTAACTGTTTTAAATCACCTTCATCGTTCGTCGGCTGAGATTGATCTCCAAATAATTGAGATTTCCTTGAGGTTTTCATAGCTGCATCTTTCGTCAATAAGGGTAGCGGTTATAAAAGTAAAAGGGTTATACGTTGCTGGTATAACCCTTTGTTATTTGTGTGGTGGAGCTTAATTATCCAGTTATGTTGAAACATCAACTGCATTTCTCATCTAATGAAAATCGTACTTCTTTTTAAAATATTCAATAAGCCCCTCAGCTTTTGTATTCACGTTTTTCAGCATGTTCCGATGTGCAACAATTACCCTGATATATTGCAAAAGCGAATTGAAATATTCATGCAACAACGGCTTGTTGTCAGTTCTAAATATCCGGAAAGCAGCTGAATCAATATTAATATTGGGTTGATCGGGCAGGTTGGTACTTAACGATGCATTAGCGGAAAAATCTACGATTTTATTAAATAGGTTGCGGAGGTTGTCCTGTGATTGCTGGTAAGCGGTATTTTCAAAGTTTTCAATGACATTACAACGTGCTACATAACTGGTGATGCTGTCCGCATCTTCTTGTTTTAGCAGGCGAAATCCACCCGCATTGAATAGCTGGTCCAGTGTTCTCTGTTCGGGCCCGAACCCATTATTAAATTGAGAATATTTTAGGATCAGGAGCAATGAGGCTGGATGTTGATCTTGTAACAGGCTATCATAGCAGGATCTGAACAGGTTCAGCTTATCGACTTTGTTTGTTTCTATCCTGGTAATGCGATTCAATTTTGCAGTATCCGTTTTCAGATCTTCATAGAAAGATTCAATGTATTTGTCCGCCCTTGCATGTTCAATCCTGTGCTCACGGATATTCTCCACTAAGAAACCAAGGTATACTGCAAGAAACAACATCAAAAATTCCCAGAAATAATGGGTCCATTTCGTTCGCGATGTATGAGTCTCGCCTGAGGCGAGATGGGCATGATGGTGTACTTCCATATAAGCAGCATGGGGTTTGGTCGCAATTTAAAGATAGAAATTATAAATGGGGCCGCGGAAAACTAATTGCTTTCCGGCAAAAAACAAGAGGTTTTACTTTGCCAGGTTGACCTTTTTCATTCTTCCTTTCTGTAGATTTATCTTTCAAAGGGCAAACGAACATGGAAGTACATCACCACGCACATACGCGGCGGGAAAAATGGTCACACTATTTCTGGGAATTCTTTATGCTCTTCCTGGCCGTGTTTTTTGGCATGTTGGCAGAATATCAATTAGAACATATAATAGAACATCAGCGCGAAAAAAAGTATATCCGTTCCCTGATTAAAGATCTTGAAATGGATATTGGCTCCCTGCAAAATTCTTATGATAACAGGGTCATTCAAATCGCTTATCTGGATTCGCTGCATGACCTGATCAGCACCGACTACAGGAACAGGATGAGGGATGTTTATTTTTATACACGGCATATCAACCGCCATATTAATTTTCAATATCACGACAGGACCATTCAGCAGTTAAAAAATTCCGGAAATCTCCGGCTCATCCGGAAACAGGATGCAGCCGATAGCATCACTGTATATGACAATGAGAGAATGAGAACTTCACTTGTCCAGCTGGAAGGTGAAATCGAGTCAAGGCGCCATATCTCATTTAATCTTATTGGAAAAATCTTTGATTCATATGTCTGGAAACAGATGACAGATACGGCCGGTACTATCATCCGGCCACCCGGTAACCCTGTATTCGTAACAAACGACAAAGCTTTGTTAAACGAATTTGCATACAGGGTGATAACACTCAGGGGCACTTTGTTTTTTACAAACAGAAGTATTCGAACTACAATAAGCTCAGCTGCAAAACTCATAGAGGTACTCAAAAAAGAATATAATATCGAATAATTACTTATTGCAGTTGCACTTTCTTCCCACACGATGCAACAATAGAACCACGTCGCCTGGCGCTTGAGGTTTTTTATTCCCCTATTTTTTTCCCTATACCGGGAAACCCGCCTTAATAAAGATTAGTGCAGTTTTTGGCCGGCAATCTGGTGGCTCATATACGATGAATAATGGATTTTCTAAAATTGCCTGATATTTCACAGCCTGGCGCGTTTGCAGGTGCTGCTTTGCTGATCTTCCTGGTGGTGATCATGAGATACCTGTTGATAGCCGGTATCTTTTATGTTGAGTTTTATTGGTGGTTCCCGGAAAAATGGGCACACCGCAAGCTCAGTAAGCGCAGGTACAGGAAAAACCAGTTCAGGAACGAAGTTGGCTGGAGCATGCTTAGCGCGACGATCTTTGGGCTGGCCGGTGCCGTGCTGTTGTTGTTGTGGCAAAATAATCAGACCAAGATCTACACACAAACAAATGCTTACCCGTTATGGTGGCTTCCGTTGAGCCTGGTCATCACCCTTTTTTTACACGAAACTTATTATTACTGGCTTCACCGCTGGATGCATCAACCACGGATCTTTTCTATTATACACCGAGTGCCCATGACAGCAACATCACTTCGCCATGGACCGCATTTTCTTTTCATCCCCTGGAAGCGTTGCTCCAGGCCCTCTTCCTGCCTGCATTATTAGTCATAATGCCCATGCATATTTCCGTCCTGCTGATCCATCTTAGTTTAATGACATTAACAAGTGTGGTCAACCACCTGGATATTGAGATCTATTCAAAAAAATTTCACCGGAATGTAGTCGGAAGATGGCTGATCGGCGCCACACATCATGCCCTTCATCATAAACAGTTTCGCTACAATTTTGGATTGTATTTCACCTTTTGGGATAAATGGAAAAAAACCGAAAGCCCCGAATACGAAGAATGGTTCGAACAGCATTCTAACCGTGCCGGTCAAAAGACTTCTCACTAAAGTGGTATTGACTCCCGCACCTGTTTACATTCAGGTTGCGGACAACCACGAATAGTGTTCAATTATCCTGAAGGATAATCGTGCATGTCATTGAACCAGCAACTCCAATAACAGTATTATCATCACTACCGGGGCCGTCAACCCTGAAACGTAGAAAATTCCAATAGGTGTGCGTAACATTTCTGAATGCAGTGACACGATGATTCTCCCCCCTTGAATCCTGCTCAAACCTAACGCTGTAATCGTTGCCTCTTACTCTCACATCAACGATCTTTCTTCCCGCAGGCGCAACAAATATTTGTCTTTCCATTGTGTGATCGAAAGTGGTATGATCTCCACCATCCTCCCGAATACTTAATGATACCTTCAACATTACTCTTGACTCGCTTTTAATAAGCTCCGAGCTAAACTTTACAGGAACTATATCTCCTTCATCGGTGTCAACTTCATTATCACCCCGGATACTTTTGCCCCAGGTGCCAAATTCATCCAATACAAATGGCTGCATAACCTCTTGTAAGGCTGGCGGTGGAGGAGCCGGAGCGGCGCTGACAGATATCTTTTTGATTTTTACATCTCTCTCTCCTTTATCATCTGTAACAGTCAATTTGAATTCATAATATCCAGCGTTAAGGTTAGTTGCCTTTGCAATGTTTTTTTCAGCATCCATAATATCTGCCTGCGGACCGGATTGCTTTTCCCAGCGATAGGAAACGATCTGACCATCCGGATCGTAGGATGCCGATCCGTTGAGATCTGCACTATTTAACGGAAGATTTATTTCAATATCACTACCCGCATTTGCGACAGGGGACTTGTTGATTACTATAGCGGGCGCCGGGGATTCTGTTGAGGTTGCAGATTTGGTTGATTCCGGTGTTTTTGAAAATAATTTATCAAACCACCAGGGACTGCTTCCGCCTACCAACAGTGTGATCAGGATAGTGTAAAGGATGGATTTTTTACTGGTACCATTTTCATCTGACATGACGATTGGTTTTGATGAATGAAATTTAAACAACGCTTCATCAGAAGTCTTAACCATTTTGTTCATTTTCAAAGGAGGGATATAAAGGGTAGGATCAATTGATTCGGGAGGATGGAGGCGTCTGCTGAAAGGACGTGTAAGGTATAATTCTTTTTATTTTAAAAAAATACCAATAAAGGGTTAGGTAGCCGATGGTTCTAAATCCGGCTCACTTTTAGTAGCCTTAATTTATTATTTACTCAAAAAACTTAACCATGTTAAAAGAACTATTTGATCTCGTGAAAGGAGAAGCAGGTGACACAGTCATTAATAATCCTGATGTCCCGAATCAATATAACAATGATGTGGTGGCAGAAGCCACGAACACGGTAGCATCCGGCTTGCGCAACCTTGTTGCCGGCGGCGGCACGCAAAGTGTATTATCGTTATTTGGAAGGGATACAAATAAAAGAAGTTTGCTGAGCAACCCAATCGTTTCGATGATGATGGGACATTTTGCATCCAAGCTGATGAATAAATTCAGGCTGGGCCCCTCGCAGGCAAATAATCTATCGGGACATCTTATACCCAATGTATTAGGCACCCTGATCAATAAAACAAACGATCCAAATGATTCGGTTTTTTCACTCGAAAATTTATTGGGATCGATCACCGGCGGCAGAAGTAATGATCTCGCTTCGCGACGCGGCGGCCTGGACGGCTTGCTGAAACAGTTTAGTGGTGATGGCCAAAGTAATGGCGGATTCCTCGACATGGTAAAAGATCTTGCCGGCGGGGCACAGGAGCAACAGCAACGAAATGGTGGCAATTTGCTCGATCTTATCAAAGGTTTTACCCGTTAGGTGCAGAACCTGGGCGGTGGCCTGGTTATAACTTCTGTGGGAAATGAAGGGTGAGAATAGATCCGTTAATTCCCCTGTATGATAAATTGCTGGATATGAAAAACAATGTCACTGCCCACTTCACAGATCTCATCAAATGAGAGTTTGTATTTCCTGATAGGGCGCACCGTCATTTCTGTAATGGTGTTCCAGTCAGACGAATGGCCAAATGAATAGCCAAACCAACATTTTTTATTTCCGTTGACAAGCACTAAAGCAGCACCATAGCATTCGTGTAAATTCCCCTGCTGGTGAGGAACATCGGTAAAGCCAATATGCATATACCAATCCTTACCGTGACGATCATCAAAATTTTTAACGATAAAATCTCTCATAGGTTATTAGTAAACAATTTTAATTCCCAAAAAATGGAAGTGCCACAAGCTTTTGGCTATTAGAGCTAAACAAGTTTTGTTAACATAGAAAGCCTTTGCCAGGGCATCGGTTGCCACTCTTATTTCAGTTCCGTCATTAAAACGGATCACTTGTTGTTGAGATTCTTCCTCGTTGGTGGCGTTCAAAATGAGTAATAATGAGCTCCATCAAAATCTCCGGGCAAACACCAGAGTTTAACCATGACTCACTGGCACAATGTTTTCAAAACAGATGCTAAAAGGATGGTAGCCCATGGCACTGGACCAAAATGAAAAGAGATTTATTGAGAAATTGGTTGAAGCGTTGAAGCTTCTCGATGCTGATAAGAAAGACATCAAAAAAATAGCAGAGACAACCAGGATCGATGAAGATTTTCTTGCAGAAGCCGGAAACATCTTTAATGAAACTGAAGCCTGTGATGTTTGTGGTCATGCATTTCATAGTTGGCGGAGAACGCTGGACGATGAAACCGTTTTGAGTTTTATCGAGGATTGGATCCAATGGAAGCGTCAAAATAAAGATCCGGGGCCACAAGCCCGTGTTGTGAAAATGAGGAAAAGGCTTTAGACTTTCTGTTCTTTCTTTTGCGTGTGCAAAAGAAAGAACCAAAGAAAAGCACACCGGCAACGATATACAGCCGTTGCCGGCGCCTTGATTAAACTTCAGTACTACTGTTAACTGAGCTAAACAATTCTTATCATCCACATATCGCAATCTTAAGGATGAAAAGGCTTGCTTCGTGATTCACTGTAAACCCGAAAGGCGCTGTGTCCCGACTTCGATTCTTTATAACCGGATCATCATACTTTATTGGCGTCGGGACAATGCGCTAATACATCAAGAAATATATTCTATAAGCCTTCAGGAATTTCCCAGCGCCTTCCCGATGGCCTGGTAAAATATCTTTTCAAATTAAACAATCTAAGCCATCGGGACAGCGCCTCCATGAATTTCTAATAGCACGAAGCAACAACTTCGTCCTATCAGTTCGATATCAAAGTTCACTTACAGAACGTCGGAGTACTTGTGCGCTGGCCTGCCCGGCCGGCGAAGCATCGGGCCGGGCTTGAATTTTCTTTGTTACTTTCTTTGTTTCAATATGGAAGGTTATTGGAACATCTTGAAAAAACAAATTGACGGTATTCATCATTCAGTAAGTCCCAAACATTTGCAACGTTACTGTAATGAAAATGTTTTCAGGTTTAACAATAGAGAAGCGTTCCAAGATGAAAGGTTTGCAAGTGCATTGGCAAACTGCAATGGTAAAAGATTAAAGTATAAAACTCTAATAGGTAAAGAATGATAATACAAATGAAAAAGAAACTCAGAGACAATGAGTTTCTAAAGAAAGTAGGCTCTAAGGTCAGGAAACATCGTAAGGCAAGAAAGCTATCATTGCAAGAGCTGGGAAACGCAATAGGCATGAATATTTCTAACTTATCCTTTTTAGAAAGGGGTAAAACAAACCCTCATTTGCTTACTTTAAAAGCTATTGCTGACGTTTTGGATGTGGATGTTACGGAGTTTTTTTAGTTCCCCGTGCGAGGTATTTTGTATATTACATTAAGACCGCTCTTGTTCCCCCCGCTGAAAGCTAATTTACCACCCTCTCAGAGCCGTAAAATCACCACTCGGCACAGTTTTAGGGCTATTTTTTAGCCGCCAACCAACGTTTTATTAATTTTGTAGCTCTTTGTATTATATTTACCTTATCTAAAAACTTCGCCATGAGACTGAAAGAACAGCAAGCAAATGCTAATATACCATTGCAATTTAAGATTACCTATGATAAGGAATCTAAAATGCACTTTGCACAGTTTATCCTTTTCCCGCAAGTCGTTGTATTTGATGACAGCGAAGAAAAGGCCATACAGCGGTTAGTACAAGTATTTAATGAAGAAGTGATAAAAGACAGAAAAGACGAGTTTGTTTCAAAATTGCTTTCGGCTAATAATCTTCAAATAAATGTTGATAGAAA
>DASVAM010000297.1:0-11773 GCA_036376375.1 Chitinophagaceae bacterium | reverse complement strand
AAATGCATCCTTCCAGGCAAGATTAAACAAGGGTAATGCATTCCTGTTTGAGTGCTGATCGCCATAACCATGACTCAGATCATGATCATACGTACCAAATACGGCAATTTGATGATGGCAGGAAGCACATGGATAATTTCCGTCTTTGGAAAGACGACCATCGTAAAACAACATTTTGCCTAATTGAAACCCTTCTTCCGTCAATGGGTTCCTTGAAAAATCATATCTCGGTGCCGGGAAGCCCGCTGGCACCGTAAAGCTCAACCCTGTTTTGCCGGAAATATCTTCCTGGCCTTTCCGACAGGCATTGATGACGATACTTCCGGAGATGGTTATAAGAAGAATTATTATGATCAGCCGCCATTTCATCAGTCTGCAAATTTAAACAATTAAGGCAGCATTACATATTATGCGGATCAACTCTCCTGCGGGCTTCCTTTATATCACTTTTTTTCTTTTTTGATTCCAGTCTTTTTTCTTTTGCAGCTTTACTTATTTTGGTTGGTTTACGCTTTTTCTTTTGAGCCAATGCTTTTACAATGAGCTCATTTATTTTGCGTATCACTTCATCTTTATTCTCCAGCTGGGTGCGATAGGTCTGTGATTTTACAATTAACATTCCTTCGTTGTTAATGCGATTAGAAAGTTTTTCCACCACAAGATGCTTTTGTTCTTCCGTCAGGATTTGAGATGTTTGAATATTAAAGTAACCAATAACAGCGGTTTCTACTTTATTGACGTTTTGTCCGCCTTTACCGCCGCTTCTGGTCGTTTGAAATGTTATTTCATTCGAAAGATAAGGTATGGTTGGTTTATCGTTTATTGTTTTTAGTTTATAGTTAAATTGCTGTGCAGCTTAATAAATTATTTTCAAATTTAAGAATGATAAACAATAAACCAGAAACCATAAACTAAACTTCTATCTTGCAAATATGAGAGCTGTCATTCAACGAGTAAGTAAAGCCAGTGTCACGATCGATCATAAGGTTTATTCTCAAATAAATCATGGGCTACTTGTTTTATTGGGAGTTGAAGATGCAGACACTGCAGAAGATATCGAATGGCTTTCCGGCAAAATAGTTAACCTTAGAATATTTAATGATGACAACGGAATAATGAATGTTTCGGTAAAGGATATCCATGGAGAAATATTAGTTGTTAGCCAGTTTACGTTGCATGCTTCTACAAAAAAAGGAAACCGGCCTTCTTATATAAAAGCAAGTAAGCCGGAATTTGCAGTTCCGATGTATGAGAAATTTATTCAGCACCTTTCAAATGAGCTTGGTAAAAATGTAGGAACGGGAGTGTTTGGAGCAGATATGAAAGTGGAGCTAATAAACGATGGGCCCGTTACGATTGTTATTGATACAAAGAATAAAGAATAGGATTGGTGTCAGGATACAATTCACCACTCACCATTGACCATTCACTATTTCACCCCCATCTTTTCCGTAAATCTCTTTCCGTCTGCCGTTTCAACCATCATATAAAAGATCTTTTCTTTTGATGGCACGGTAAAATTGTAAGTGTTTGTTGCGAGCCGTTTTTCTTCAATGAAACGATGTCCGCTGGCAGTCCATACCATAATGGACTTAAAGTTCTGTTTTGATTGAAGGGTGATCTGCCTGCCATTTGTTAAAACTTTAAAAGGCTTGGCAGGTACAGACGAGGTTTTATCTGGCCGGGGAGCTTGTTTCGCCTGTCCGTATATGCCACAACTAACACTGAAAAGTGCGGAGACGAGGATAGCTTTCAGGATTGATGGATTCCTCATAGAATATCAAAATTGGAATTGAATAATTGATTTTACGGTATCAAAGGGTAGGAGATAACACAAAAAGGGAGGATGAAAACGCCAGGAATCATGCTAAATTGTGCACACCCAATAAAAATTTTGTTATGACTATTCACGAAGCGCAACAACAGGTAGATGGATGGATAAAGACTGTCGGCGTCCGTTATTTTAGCGAGCTAACCAATATGGCCATACTTACCGAAGAAGTGGGAGAATTAGCAAGGCACATGGCACGACAATATGGTGATCAATCTTACAGAAGTGAAGGTGGTAAGCCTCCCACCACGGTGGAGGACTGGAGGGGGCTTCTCGCCGATGAGATGGCTGATGTGCTCTGGGTATTGATCTGTCTTGCCAACCAAACAGGTGTTGATTTAACAGAGGCATTTCAAAAGAATATCGAGAAGAAGACAAAAAGGGATTCTAATCGCCATCAGCAAAATGAAAAACTTAGATAGACAACATGTTCGATTTTTTAAGAATATTGATAAATTTTTTTGATAGGTATAATATTCCTTATATGCTCTCTGGCAGTGTGGCGATGAGTCTTTATATGTTACCGCGATTTACACGAGACTATGACTTTATTGTCCATCTAAAAGAAAGCGATGTTCCAAATTTGATCAATTATTTTAAGGACGACTATTATTGTGACAGGGACGCTGTGGTGGATGCAATTAGAAGAAAGAGCATGTTTAATATAATTGATGCAAGAATCAACTATAAAGCTGATTTTATGATTCTTAAAGATGATGAATTTAGTTTAATGGAGTTTGAAAGAAGACAAAAACTAAATTTCCTTGATATGACGATATATGTTGTTTCTGCTGAAGACCTGCTGCTTTCAAAATTAATCTGGATACAGGATATTAAAAGTGGGACACAGGTGGACGATATTGAAAAACTTTCACAAAATAAAGAGCTTGATTGGAATTACATTGACCAATGGATAAGGAAATTACGATTAAATACTTTTAACTTGCTTCCGAAATGACCGACACACCCGAGCATATTAAAGAAATGCAAGTAAATCTCTGGATGGCCAAAACGCCCGAAGAAAGGCTCTACCAATTCATTGCTGATAATGACGCTATGTACAGGGCTTTAAGGGAATTTAAAATTAATAATCAACGTCCTTTGGATGGGTTGGACCCGATGACAGAAGCTTTACAGAAAAAGAATTTTGTCAGGAACAACACTCCAAAATGAATTTTTTACTACACGGGTCACTCTTTTGGCATTATGTATGTAACCACTTGGTATGACCATTTTCCCGTTTATGGCACCAAAAAAATTATGGAACATACTCAAAAGATCGGTTGCTGATTTTATAGATGATAATGTTCTTAAGCTAAGTTCATCACTTGCTTTTTCGACGATCTTTTCCCTGCCCGGATTATTGATCATCATAATATGGCTTGCCACAATTTTCTATGGACGTGAAATAATTGAAGGTACTATTTATAAGCAGATCCAATCCTTTGTTGGTGCTACTGCTGCTAACAGTATCCAGGAAGCTATGAAGTCTTTTATGTTTGCAGGTTCCAGTAAGATCGCAACAATAATTGGTTTTGTTTCATTGATCATTGGCGCTACGGCGGTTTTTAGTGAAATACAGGATTCGATCAATCTTATCTGGAAGTTGAAATCAAAACCCAAAAAGGGTCGTGGCTGGTTACGGCTAATTATTAACCGGCTTCTTTCTTTTTCAATAATTGTGAGTCTTGGTTTTATTCTCCTGGTTTCACTGGTTATAAATGGGGCAATGGATCTTTTGTTGGGCGAATTATTGCAAAGATTCCCGGATATGACGGTTGTGGTGGTCTACATCGTGAATCTTATTCTTACATTTTTCGTGACGGCGTTTATTTTTGGGATCATCTTTAAAGTATTACCGGATGCAAGGCTTGAATGGAGACACGTAAGGGTGGGGGCCTTTACCACTACCATCTTATTTATGGTCGGAAAATTTTTGATCAGCTACTATCTTGGGCATAGCCAGATGACAACTGCATATGGAACGACGGGTTCAATTATTGTAGTATTGCTGTGGGTATATTGTTCTGCCATGATCCTTTATTTTGGTGCTGCCTTTACCCGGCAATATGCCATTGAGATGGGTTCGAATATCTATCCGAATAAATATGCAGTGTGGGTAGAAACGGTGGAAGTTGCTTCGAAGCAACCGCTTTCGAAAACTCCGGACGCTAAAAAAGTGGAGGCAGAGAACCATAAAGTTCAATAACCTCGCGACTCCTATCTTTGCCGCTATGGCAAACGAATCGAAACAAGCGAGCCTGGCGGCAGGCAGGTTCCAGGCTATTATTTCTCATGCTAAGGAGTATGGTTTTGTGTTTCCCAGCAGTGAAATTTATGATGGGCTCCAGGCGGTATACGATTATGGTCAGTGGGGTAGCGAACTAAAAAAAAATATCAAAGATTATTGGTGGGATAGCATGACCCGGATGTACGAAAATATCGTGGGTATTGATGCGGCTATCTTCATGCACCCAACAACATGGAAAGCCAGCGGTCACGTTGATAATTTCAACGACCCGATGATCGATAACAAAGACAGTAAGAAAAGATATCGGGTTGATCATTTGATAGAAGGTTTTGCAGAAGAACAAAGGACAAATGGCAATGAGCAATTGGCCAATGATGTATTGGCACAAATGGATGCATTACTTGCAAAAGATGATTTTGCCGGTTTGAAGAAGCTCATTGATGACAATAAAATGAAATGTGCGATCAGTAAAACAAGTAACTGGACCGATATTCGTCAGTTCAATCTAATGTTCTCAACAGAATTCGGTTCTACTGTTTCAAGCGATGATGAAGACAATAAAGTCTATTTAAGACCGGAGACAGCCCAGGGCATCTTTGTAAACTTTTTAAATGTGCAAAAAACCGGGAGGATGAAAATTCCCTTTGGCATTGCACAGATAGGAAAAGCGTTCAGAAATGAGATTGTGGCAAGACAATTCATTTTTCGGATGAGAGAATTTGAGCAAATGGAAATGCAGTTCTTTATTCAACCCGGTACGCAAAAGAAGTGGTATGAATACTGGAAGGAGGAAAGGATGAAATGGCATTTGGCGCTGGGTTTTGGAAAGGAGCAATATCGTTTTCATGATCATATCAAATTAGCGCACTATGCTGATGCGGCATGCGATATTGAATTCAATTTCCCGATTGGTTTTAAAGAGCTGGAAGGAATTCATAGCCGCACGGATTTCGATCTGAAAAATCACCAGGAATACAGTAAGAAGAAGCAACAATATTTCGACAATGAAATTGATCCTGCAACCGGCAAACCGTACGGTAATTATATTCCCTATGTAATTGAGACATCCATTGGTTTGGATCGTATGTTCCTGGCTGTCCTCAGTCACTGCTACCAGGAAGAAGACCTGAGTACCGCAGAAAAACAAGATAGCCGTGTAGTATTAAAATTACCGACGAAATTGGCACCAATGAAACTGGCTGTTCTCCCGTTGATCAAGAAAGATGGTTTGCCGGAAATAGCAAGAAAGATCATGGATGATTGTAAAACTTCTTTCCGTTGTTTTTATGAAGAGAAGGATACAATCGGGAAACGTTACCGGCGTATGGATGCCATCGGTACACCCTTTTGTGTAACGGTCGATCACCAGACAAAAGAAGATAATACGGTTACGATCCGTTACAGGGATACCATGCAACAGGAAAGGATTCCCCTAGGGAAAGTGAGAGAAATTGTGGCGTCAGCCATCCAATAAATTTTCCCTTTTACTCGTTCATTAGTTAACAAACTTTTTGGATAGTAGTTTCTAAATTCGGATTAAAATCTTTAACCTAAACTTTTATGTTATGAGGAAAGTGGTGCTCACACTATGCGTCTCACTGATCATTTCACAATTTTTATTTTCACAGGATAATAAGACAGGGCAGGATCAGCCTATCGGATCATCTTCTTTTTTTGCTGAACTGGGAGGACCAGGAATTCTTTTTTCAGCCAACTTCGATACACGGTTTAAACAAAGTCGCCTTGGATTTGGAGGAAGGGTGGGTATTGGATTTGTCACCGCTTACGATGACTATTACGACCCCAGCACCGGCCAGTATTATGGCGGCGAAGAAAAAACGGCCATTACATTTCCAGTGCAGTTAAATTATATTTTCGGAAAAGAAAATTCGCCTCATACTTTTGAAGTCGGTGGTGGTATGACGTATGTGAGCAAAAAATTAAACATCATGGATTTCGATGCATGGGATAACCAGGATCAACGGACACAGGTATTCGGAACATTTTGTTTTATGTATCGTCGCCAGCCTGTTAATGGAGGTTTTGCATGGAGAATAGGCTTTACACCCCTGGTCGGAAGCGGAAATATCCAGCTTTTTGGCGGGGCAAGTGTGGGATATAATTTCTAAAGTTTACGCGACAGCTTAATATCTGGTCAACCTTACAGTTGACCTTTATCGTATTCAGGACTGGTTACTCAAACTACCTTACCCGTTCCACCTGCAGGAAGGATATCAAATGGAAACCGCCGTTACTTCCCTGGGCAATATGGGATCTGTGATAAAGATCACGATGAACAATTTTTGTCCAACCTACTTTTGTGTAAATAAAAAGCATGACAACAATTCATTTAACCGCCGAAGATTTCAAGAAAAAGGTTTTTGATTATCATACAAAACAGGATTGGGAATACCAGGGAAGTTTGCCGGCAATTATTGATTTCTATGCCAACTGGTGCGGTCCCTGCAAAATGGTGGCGCCGGTTTTGGAGGAGCTGGCCGAAGAATATGATGGTAAACTGGTGATTTATAAGGTAGACACGGATATTGAACAAGAGCTTGCATATGCATTTAATATTCAAAGTATACCTACTTTACTTTTTATTGATGCTAACGGAAACGCCATGTTACAACCGGGTGCTTTTCCGAAACATGTTTTCAAAAAAGTTATTGAAGAGAAATTATTGAGTCCTGTGAAAGTCGATAGTTGATAGAGGGTTTCATAAAATAAATGCCGGTTAAATGCCGGCATTTTTTTGAGACCATGCTGTGGATCAACCTTTTAAAAAGGTCAGGCAGAATACAACAGCATTAATAAAATTCAGTCAATATCATCTTCCCATTCAAGTTTATAGTCGCCGATATGTTTTTCCATGGTTTTCAGTTTTTTCTTTGCCAAAGTAAATTTTATGATTCCTGTTGTCAGAATAACTAATCCCAGGAACCAGAAAATGATTTCCGCCCACCAACCGTAACTGACTTTTAGCAGGCTGTTCACTGTCATCCCTGCAATTATTAAGTATAAAGACGTCCGGAAAAAAGATAAAAAAGTACGATCAATAGCCATATCAGTTCTTTCAATGGCCAGTTTTTCACGGAGGATCAGATCTTTATTGATTCTATTTTCTTTCTCCGGCATATTATTTAGTTTTTTTTGAAAAGACGACGTGCCATATTCCCCGCAGATCACCTTCTTTATAATCAAATGCCGAATCGTTAGGATATTTTTTTTGTATAGCTTCCCATGTATCAGGCTTTATCTGTGAGGCTTTATCGCCATGACAATTCAGACACATGGCCTGCAGTACGATCGGTTTAAAATAGTGATTATTTCCGGCAGCATCTTCTTCCAGCACAGGTTTTAATTCCAGTTTGTTTTGTTTCCTGCTCTTATATTCTGATAATATTTTCTGTTCCAGCGCATCAGGAGAATTGGCTGGGTTCCGGAGTTTATCGGAAGTCCGTTTAATCGTTATTCCTTGTTCTGTATAAGTATTGGTCAGGCTCAGCGCTTCGGTACTGCAAAAACTCACAGCACCGGGAAATCCTTTTTCACCAATCGCCCGTAACAATGTGCTACGGAGGGTGTCGAAGGTCCGGGCAATTAAAGTATCGCCTCTCTGGATCAATCCGGAATTATTTTTTACTGCTGTGTTTTCGCGGCATTTTATGAATACACCAATAACAGGAATTATCAGAAATAATTTCTTCATAAAGAATGTTACGTATTCTAATAAGCAATTACTGTATATGGGTTTATCCCACTGCTTGTACATAATCACTCATTATCAACCAATGATGTAAATTACAATTATTTAAAAAACCCGGCTTCAATGCCGAATGCTGCTATTGGCTATTACCCGGATAAACCTCACATCAATCAATCGGCAGGTTGACGTATGTCATATTCCAAAACTGGTCATTCAGAGTACTTTGAGCAATATTTCTCAACCTCAAAATCTCTGAAATGGAAACCATAACATCGCCCTCGCTTACTAAGAAACCAGTATCAAAGGATAAGGTCGGCTTTTCCATTATGGATGGAAATGAAGCTGCAGCGTATATCGCTTATAAGACAAGTGAAGTTTGTGCGATCTATCCCATTACTCCTTCATCGGCAATGGGTGAATGGACCGATGAATGGAGCAGTAATGATGTAAAAAATATTTTTGGCGAAACGCCCAAGGTTATAGAAATGCAAAGTGAAGCAGGTGCAGCCGGTGCCATTCATGGTGCATTACAAGGAGGTGCTTTGGCATCAACGTTTACATGTTCACAGGGTTTGTTATTGATGATACCAAACATGTATAAAATAGCGGGAGAATTGACACCGGCTGTTTTTCACATAGCGGCAAGAGCAGTGGCCACCCATGCACTATCGATCTTTGGTGATCATAGTGATGTAATGGCGACAAGAGCTACCGGTTTTGCCCAGTTGTTTGGAAGCAATCCACAGCAGGCAATGGATATGGCAATGATCGCTCATGCTGCCACGCTGAAATCAAAAATTCCCTTTCTGAATATATTCGATGGGTTCCGCACGTCTCACGAACTAAACCAGGTAGCGGTTATACCCGAGGATGTTATTAAAAAAATGATCGATGAACAAGCCGTCAATGAACACCGTCATCGTGCCATGAATCCGGATCACCCCCATGTCCGGGGCACTGCGCAAAATCCGGATGTATTCTTCCAGAGCCGCGAGGCCTGTAATCGCTTTTATAATCATGTGCCCGAAATAGTTGAAGACACAATGAGGAAGTTTGAGAAGCTCACAGGTCGCTCTTATAAACTTTTTGAATATTACGGGCATCCCGCCGCAGAACGCATCATCATCATTATGGGTTCCGGTTATGGTCCGGTACATGAAGTGGTGGATTATTTGAATGATCGTGGGGAAAGGGTTGGATACATTAATGTACACTTATTCCGGCCCTTTTCAATTAAACATTTGATGGATGCAATCCCTGCCAGTGTAAAAAGAATTGCTGTTCTTGATCGTTGCAAAGAACCCGGTGCGATCGGCGAGCCATTGTACATGGATGTGATCAATGCATTACACAGCGACTGGGAATATAAAATGCCAAAAGTGATAGGAGGCCGTTACGGCCTTGCATCAAAAGAATTTAATGCCGGGATGGCAAAAGCCGTCTTTGATGAATTGTCCAGGGAAAAACCAAAGAATAATTTCACGATCGGTATCGATGATGATGTAACGCACACGAGCCTGCACTGGGATAAAGATTTTTCGCTGGAACAACGTCATTTGTTTCGCGGATTGTTTTTTGGACTTGGAGCAGATGGAACTGTCAGTGCAAATAAAAATACCATCAAGATCATTGGCGATGTAACCGATGATTTTGTACAGGGGTATTTTGTTTATGATTCGAAGAAATCAGGATCGCTGACAGTTTCACATCTGCGATTCAGTGAGGAACCAATACGTTCTACCTACCTGATCGATTCAGCAAACTTTATTGCATGCCATCATTTTAACTACTTAAAAAAATATGATGTTTTAAAAGATGCAGAAGAGGGAGCCGTATTTCTTCTGAATGCTCCATATTCCAATGAAGAGGTTTGGCAACAGATGCCAAAAAAGATACAGGAGGAGATCGTTCATAAAAAATTGAAGTTTTATGTGATCAACGCGTCAAAGGTTGCCAAAGATACCGGAATGGGCTCCCGTATCAACTCTATTCTGCAAACCTGTTTTTTTGCTATCAGCCGTGTGCTGCCCAAAGAAGAGGCGATTCAGCATATCAAAGATGCTATCAGGAAGACATATGGAAGAAAAGGAGAAGAAGTGGTTCAAAAGAACTTCAGGGCTGTAGATCAAACACTGGAAAACCTCTTTGAATTCGATTATTCAAAATATGAGATCGGGAGTAAAGAAATTGAGCCGCCTATTAGTGGGGATGCGCCTGACTTCGTACAAAATGTTCTGGCAAAAATCATTTCCGGGGAAGGGGATACCTTACCTGTCAGTGCATTTCCTGTTGATGGAACGTATCCAAGTGGTACGACCAAATGGGAAAAAAGAAATATTGCCGAGCAGGTTCCGGTCTGGGATCCTCAATTATGTTCTCAGTGCGGGAAATGTTATTTCGTATGTCCACATGCCGCCATACGGGTAAAAGTGTATGACAAGGAATGCCTGACGGATGCTCCATCCTTCTTTAAGCATACCGATCCGATTGGTAAAGAATTTTTCAAGGATAAGGAAGCCTACACGTTGCAGGTAGCAGTCGAAGATTGCACCGGTTGCAAACTCTGTACGGAAGTTTGTCCAATAGAAAGCAAATCAGAACCGGGCCATAAGGCAATCGATATGAAAGATGTATTGCCATTAAAGGAAACAGAAAAGCAAAACTGGGATTTCTTCCTGTCCTTGCCGGATATTGATAGAACACGGGTGAACAAATCAACCGTTAAAGGTTCGCAATTACTTGAACCGTTATTTGAATTTTCCGGTGCATGTAGTGGTTGTGGTGAAACTCCCTATTTAAAACTTCTCACACAATTATTCGGAGACAGGATGATCGTTGCAAACGCTACGGGTTGCTCATCCATCTTTGGCGGGAATCTGCCTACCACGCCATGGACAACTAATGAATTTGGTCGCGGACCTGCATGGTCGAACTCGCTTTTTGAAGATAATGCGGAATTTGGCCTGGGTATTAAGCTTGCTACTGATAAAAAGAGGGAAATGGCGATGAGGCTTCTGAAAGAATTGCGGGAAGAAGTAGGCAGTGAACTGGCAGATTCAATTTTGGCAAATGCAGAAAATACAGAAGCGGAATTGATACAACAACGCAAATATGTAAATGAGTTAAAGAAAAGGTTAAGAGACCTGCGGCGGGAAGACGCGTGGCGTTTGTATTTATTGGCGGAGTTCTTAGAAAAAAAATCAGTCTGGATCGTTGGTGGTGACGGCTGGGCGTATGATATCGGATTCAGCGGTCTTGATCATGTATTAAGCACCGGTGAAAATATCAATATCCTTGTGCTGGATACAGAAGTGTACAGCAATACCGGAGGTCAAAAATCAAAAGCATCGCCGATTGGAGCGAGTGCAAAATTTGCAGTGAAGGGGAAAACAACGGGTAAGAAAGACCTGGCTATGCAGGCAATCGCGCATGGCAGCGCGTACGTCGCACAGATCGCGATGGGCGCAAATGATGTACATGCACTCAAAACAATACTGGAAGCAGAAGCATACCCGGGGCCTTCGATCATCATAGCCTATAGTCATTGTATCGCCCATGGATATGATATGTGTCATGGACTCGACCAGCAGGACCTTGCGGTAAAGACAGGCTATTGGCCATTGTTCCGCTACAACCCGATAAAAGAAAAAGGCCAACGTTTTACAGTGGATTGCAAACCGCCGTCAGTTGCTCTTAATGAATTTTTGTATCATGAAAATCGCTTTGCAACGATAAAGAATAATTATCCGGATAAAGCAGAACATTTCCTGGCGCTAGCCAATGAAGGAGTCCGTCGGCGTTGGGAAACAATCGAGGCGCTGAGAAATTTGTAAAAACATATTTCGTCTTGGGTGAGGGAAGACAGAAAAGAACTCTCACGATTAGTAGTTATCATGTGCATTTTAAAAAGAACCTTGAACTATTCGGGGTTCTTTTTGTCATTACAGCGTTGTCCTGAAAAAGATTCTTTCTTACATTCATG
>DASVAM010000289.1:0-4703 GCA_036376375.1 Chitinophagaceae bacterium | reverse complement strand
AGTATTTATTTGTTCACTTAGTTAGCACAAATTTTTATGCCAGAACGAATTTTTGTGTATATCTCCTTGTGTAAAATTTTAATTGATCATTCTTCGTTTGCACATTAAAATTTCTCTTTCTTATCTTGCGGACGTGAGCCGCTATTACTCTTATATAAATTCAACAAAAGAAATTCTGCGTATTTACAAAGGAGAAGCGCCCCTCGCTTCTTTTTTAAAAAAATATTTTTCGGCAAACAAAAAATTTGGTTCAAAGGATCGTAAGCATATTGTTCATTTATGTTATTGTTTCTTTAGAATGGGCCAGGCAGTGATGAATGTAACTACGGAGGAAAAAATATTGACGGGTTTATTTCTTTGTTCGGAAGAAGCAAACGAAATTCTTGCAGCAGTAAAGCCGGAATGGAATGAAAAATGTAATCTGCCTGTTAATGAAAAATTGTTGATCATTGATTCGTCCTTCTCAATTGTAAAGGTTTTTCCGTGGGAAGATCAATTGAGTGAAGGAATTGAGCATTTGAAATTATGCGAGTCATATTTTACCCAACCTGATTTGTTCCTTCGTTTGCGACCTGGAAAAGAAAGGCTAGTGATGGAAAAACTTAGGCAGACAGGAATTGACTGTAAGGTCGTTTCGGATTCATGTGTGGCATTACCCAACTCTTCAAAGATTGATGAAATAATGGAATTAGATAATGAAGCGGTCATACAGGATTATAACTCTCAAAAAACCGGCGCGTTCATTAAATCTGAAATCCTGGATCTTATCCCGATAGCTATTGGGGCTAAAATTTCTCTATGGGATTGTTGTGCGGGGAGCGGCGGAAAGTCGATCATGATCCATGATATAGCTCCAAACATTCAACTTACGGTGTCTGATAAAAGGGAAAGCATTCTTGCCAATCTTAAGAAGAGATTTGAAAAAGCAGGTATTAAAAATTATATAAGTTTTATTGTCGACTTGTCGCAAAATAAATCTGAAATCTTACATCTTAAATCTGAAATAATCATTGCAGATGTTCCCTGTTCTGGTTCCGGTACCTGGAGCCGTACACCTGAGCAGCTTTATTTTTTTAGTGAGGAAGAGATTAAGAAATATTCATCGTTGCAAAAGAAAATCGTTTCGAATGCAATTCCACATTTGAAACCAGGTGGATCATTTGTGTATATCACTTGTTCGGTATTTAAGAAAGAAAACGAAGAGACTATTGATCTTATAAAAGAAAAGTTTCATCTGCAATTAAAGCATAAGGAACTATTAAAGGGATATGACAAAAAAGCTGATTCGATGTTTGTGGCAGTTTTTGAAAAGAAACTATAATCGTATAAATTCTGCAGTGCCGATTAACGCAGTTTTATTGTAAACATTAATGAAGTACTTTCCTGTTGGTAATTTGCTAACTGGAAGGTCAATGATCTTTTTACCAGGGCCCTTCGATTCCTGCATTCGCTGAACTAATCTTCCATTCATATCATACACAAGTATAGGCATGTTTTGGATGGCATCTGTTGTTTCAATTATCAATGTGGCATTCGAACCGACCGATGGATTGGGGCGGATGACAACGTAGTTATTGATCGTTCCGGGATTTACAACAGCGGTGATCACACAAGCTGAAGAGATGTTAGCAACAGTTGTATCGATATAAACAGCGTTAAAAGTTGCTGCCGCTGTATCAATAATCTGGCGAATGCGATAAGAAAAAGATCCGGTTGCTCCGGCAGCTAATATATTATTAAAAGTATAACTGTGTTGGGCTAAACTAACTCCTGCTGTTGGCACCAGCTCACCGACCTTTGAAAAACTTAGATCCGCCGGTCCCTTTCTTTCTATTTCAAATTTCATAGCGCCAACATCTTTAGTTGTCCAGTGGAGAGTGACTTTACATCCATCAATGGTATTTGACGATGTTGCAAATTGGATCAACAGCGATCCGAAAGCAACTTTCATATCAGGTATACCGTATCCAATCCTGTCATTAGGTGAAGTAGCAATACTTCCTGCTTCGCGCAATGCTCTTATTATTCTGATATTGTTGTATTCAGGAAATGCCTGCCAAAGAATCGCTGTAAGCCCGGCCATATTTGGGCAGGCAAAAGAAGTTCCATTACTCATCGTAACACTGTTTGATGTTGATTGCACCATGGCGCTGACGCCAACCGAAGCAACATCTGGTTTTATTTGTCCGTCACTGGATGGCCCATAGCTTGAAAATCCTCCAATGGTACCACTTGTACTCACGGCGCCCACTGCTAGCACACTATCAGCATCAGCCGGTGTTATAATATAATGCCAGGTTGAGTTTCCTTCATTGCCCGCGGCAGCTGCAAACAAGATCCCTTTTTTTGCTGCAAGATCGGCACCGACTGAACTGATCGTTGTATTGCCGTTCATGTTGGCATAAGTGTAATTGAAAATGGAGTTATCAAAATCAAAATAACCCAAGGAAGCCGATATAATATCGGCGCCGGCACTATCTGCCCTTTCCATTCCGCATACCATATTAAATTCTTCGATCGGGTATTCACTCCCGGTATCTTCTGTACGATATAATGCGAAATTCGCTTTTGGTGCTTTGCCAATAAATGACCCGGGAATATTTGCCGCAATAGTGGATAAGCATTGCATGCCATGCGGATGATCGTCAGACACAGTTGAATTCCTGGAGTAAAAATCCCAGGTATCGATCACCTGGTTATTTAATATGATGCTGTCCATTGCATCCAGTGTATTGTAATTAAAGAAGCCGCCGTCAAGCATAGCGATCAGCATTCCCTGCCCTCGCAAACCGATATTATGTAGAAACTGTCCTTTATGAAGATTTATTTCTGCCAGCGAACCTGAGCCATAGTTAAAATAGTCAGCAGTCAACTGCGAGCCTCTCAATGACGGAAAATAAGGTTGTTCAGTAGTGTTCAGTTTTTCATTATTTGTAGCAGCGGTTCTTGCAGCAATGGCTGAAACCGACTGAACAAATGAAAAACCATTGATCGTTGTGATAGCGTTCGCATCAGAAGTTTGAATCGCGATGCTGTTGTGCCACTTTGAAATATTTAGTATGGTTACGTTAGCAACACCAGCAATTTGCGTAAGATAGGCTGGGGTTACTGGCAGATCAGTACTGTCGATGGCGATACCATATCTGGTTCTTCTATCGATCGCCCGTTGTGATAAATAAGCTGTGGGAGTGGAAAGTGAGAAAGGATTGCCGCCTTTGTTTTTCAACGTTACAACATAACGGGTAAATTGTGCGTTGACTTCGGTAAAGAGCAAACAGCTTCCAATAAGTACAACGATTAGTTTTTTCATTCAAGAATGACTTTTGCCGATTCAAAAATACTGATTTAACAGGCAAGGTCAATTATGATCGATCATCCACATTTTGATGCCAAAACCCGTTGTGAAGCCTTTCGCGGATGGCGGTGAACCTGGCGGAGGTGGCTGATATTCCCACATGATATAATCCCTGGTAACAAGACCGATGCCTTTTGCAAATCTGTCTGAAGCCAATGTTCTATAGCCTGGTTGCGTAAAATTTGTGACCGGAGCATTGATCGATTCGTCCATCTGGAAAACAGTATAGACATTATTGACCGTTTGGCTACCAATCGTCCGGGTGTCATCAAACTCGTCCATGCTGTAATCCCACTCATTCATGTTATCGTCATTGAAAAAAGTATAAAGAGATGCATAAGGGTCATCTGACAAATACTTATTCCCTTTCCAGTCATTATTCAGTTTAAATGGCATGTGAAGTTTGATGAAGCGAAGATTATCTTCAATTACTTCTACCTGGTCTGCTAATGGAGTGATAAAATAAGTTCCATTTTCAACCCATGAGCCTGAGGCCAGTGAATCATTCAGGTAACGAAGAATGCGATAGCTTGGCCTTCCCAGGTTGTCTGGGATTTGTGCATCAACCACATGTTTTACCTGATATCTATGGATTTCCTGTACCGTTCCAAAATTTGTAAAAACGGTTGAATCCAGACGGTAGGTGATGTACTTGCCTGCACTCAGGGGCATATAGTCGGCAATAGCGTCTGTCTGAAATTCTTCAGTTTCTTTTTCGCAGGAGGCGATGGAAAAAAGTAGTCCAATTGCGGCTAAAAATGGTATCAGGTTCTTCGATCTCATAAGATTGTTGATCAATAAGGGTACATTAGATTTATGATGAACCAACGGTGATCCAAAACTATAAACAAAAACCGGGTTTTTAAATACCCGGTCTTAGAACGTGTTTTTTGTGTGATTATTGCCTTTTAAGGAGTTCAGCGTCAGGAGTTCGGAGTGGATAGTCGGGAGTCGGTAGTCGATAGTCGATAGTCGGGAGTTCGGAGTCAAGCAAACAGTTAAAAGACTCCGAACTCCGAACTAAAGACTAACGACTAATAACTAACGACTAATGACTCAGGCTCCCTGACTCTATAATCCCTCCTCCAAGTACATCCTCACCTTCATAAAAAACAGCACTTTGGCCGGGGGCGATCCCTTTGACATGTTCATAGAATTTTACTTTCATTGAACCCTGCTGAGGATAAATGTTTGACAAGGCGCCTTTGTCTTTGTAACGAATTTTTGTCGTTGCCTCCATTCCCGGAGTAATTGAATCGTATTTGATCAAATTCAATTTACCAACGATCATTTCATTTTGCTCGAGGTCTTCTTCATCACCCAACATAACGGTGTTCGTATCGGGATC
>DASVAM010000284.1:0-7879 GCA_036376375.1 Chitinophagaceae bacterium | reverse complement strand
TCCGGTAGAATAATATCCTGGCCCTGGTATTTCCCGTGAACGATCGGTTTTACATTGGTGCCGCTGCAGTCAGGTGCCGTATCCACATGGGCACAGAAACAAATAACGGGGACTTTCTTTTGCGTGTTCGAAGGGATGGTGGCATACACATAACCCCATTCATCCATGTGAGCATCAGCAACACCCATTTGTTTTAGCTCTTCCGCTAAAAGTTTACCGAGGTCTTTCTGCTTTTCTGTGGAGGGACTTGTCTTTGAAAGAGGATCGCTTTGGGTGTCAATTTGAACATAACGCAAAAATCTTTCTGCCGCGGTGAACTTGTAGTTTTCAAACATAACTTTCTGAAATTGGGGGAACGAATATACGAAAGAAGGTTAGGAGTTTGGTATTTGGTGTTATAAACCGTATTCTTAAACCCCAAACTCCAAAGGCCGAACCCCATACTGGTTAACAACTACAGTTGCAAAAAATAAAATAAGTTTCTACCTTTTATTCCTAAACCAAAATCAACTACAATGAAAAAACTGATCATTGGCGCCCTTGTGGGCAGCCTGATTGTCTTTGGGTGGCAAACAATTTCCTGGACGATAATGAAATCTCACGACCAGGAATACAAGCAGGTCCCCAACCAGGATGCTGTTATAAGTTCTCTCAGCAGCCAACTTTCGGGTGAGGGACAATACATGATACCCCGCGCCGATGTCAACGCATCAACGAAAGAAATGCAAGAGTTTGAGAAAAAAATGATTGATGAAAAAAGGCCGTGGGCAGTCGTCACCTATCATTCAGCTTACAACACCAATATGACGATGAACATCATTCGCGGATTTCTATCAATTCTTATCAGTCTGTTCCTGGTCTGTTGGGTATTGATAAAACAAAACTCCACGTTCGGTTCTACATTCATGAGCACTCTTTTTATTGGACTGGCAGGTTATCTTTTTATTCCCTACTCAGGACATATATGGTTTCAGACACCCGGGGCAATGACCAATCTTGTAGATGTCATTGTTGCGTGGGGAGTTTGCGGAATTTGGTTGGGATGGTGGTTGAATAGGAAATAATTGGCAATTGACAATCGGCAATTAGCAAAAAGTTCATAACGATAATGAGGTTATGAACTTTTTTATTAAAGGGACTAACTATTATCTATTGCTAATTGCTAATTGCCAATTGCAAATTGCCTATTGAACTACGGCATTATAATCAACGGCTTACTGCCAACTATCTCCACCAGCTCAAGATCAAAGATCAATTCTTCCCCGGCCAAAGGATGATTCGCATCTAACACCACAACATCATTTTTTATTTCAGTTATTTTTACCTGGAACTGTTGTCCGGATGCACTGCTCATCACAAGCGGAGTACCTACCTGCAGTTCTATATGCTCAGGAAATTGCGCCTTAGGATATTCAATGATCATTTCAGCATTCTTCTGACCATATGCATCATCAGCAGGAATATTTATTGTCTTTTTGTCCCCCACTTTCATACCCGTCACTCCATCATCAAAACCTTTTATCACCATCCCGCTACCCACTTCAAATTCGAGCGGCTCACGACCTGTTGATGAATCAAATGTTTCTCCACTTGTCAGGCGACCATGGTAATGTACTTTTACTTTGTCACCACTTTTTACTTGTTGCATGATTAATTTACCCCCATCCCCTAAGGGCTGTTATGAACCGCCTTTAGTTTTGTTTTTAATTATTATTGTATAATCAGCTTTCGGATTTCCCAGCCTGCCGGCAGGCAGGTTATCTCTTCTGTTGCGTCGAGCCAAAGGCTCCCCATCGGGGCCACACTTCAGTTTTCTTAAGTCTGTTCAGCTAACAGAGAAAGTAATTCGAAAGTCGTAAAGGGTGCAAGTTAGCCCAAAATGCCCAATGCAACCTTTCCAATATTAATTCAGGTCTTACTGGTAATTTTCCTGAATTTTGGCTATATGAAAAGAATATTATTGGCTGGCAGTATTATACTGTTAAACTGTCAAATTGCTGGCTCACAAACCTCATCGACTTCATCTGGCAATTTAACAATTGAACAATTTAGCAATCAAGACAAGATCATTCCCGCCGCAGAAAGGATCAATGTTTACCTGCCATTTCTGAAAGGAAAGAAGGTCGGCATTTTTGCCAATCATACTTCTCTTGTTGGCAATAGTCACCTGGTGGATACATTAAAAAAACTTGGAGTGGATATAAGGGTCATCTTCGGACCGGAACATGGTTTTCGTGGGAACGTGCCTGATGGAGTAAAGATCATGGATTATAAAGATGAAAGGACAGGGGTACTTGTTGTCTCACTTTATGGCAATAAAAGACGACCAACAGCAGACGATATTAAAGGAGTGGACATTTTGATCTTTGACATACAGGATGTGGGCACAAGATTCTATACGTATATCTCATCCATGCAGGAGTTTTTGGAATGTGCTTTGGAAAATCATAAACCATTGCTGATTCTTGATCGGCCCAATCCCAATGGTTTTTATGTTGATGGTCCCGTCCTCGATCCGAAGTTCAAAAGTTTCGTGGGCATGCAACCCATACCTATCAATTATGGAATGACAATGGCCGAATATGCAAGAATGCTAATGGGAGAAAAGTGGTTGAGTGAAAAAGCCAATGCAACAAATGCCTATAATATCACAACCAAGCCTACTGCTGATACTCCATTTCATGTACTGTTTATCAAATGTGAGAATTACACTCATAAAAGCAAATATGTATTGCCGGTAAAGCCATCACCTAATTTGCCCGACATGCAGTCTGTTTATCTATATCCATCTACCTGTTTATTTGAAGGAACTGCATTAAGTGAAGGCAGGGGTACAACAAAACCGTTTCAATATATCGGTCACCCTGATCTTCCAAAGAATTTATTTTCTTTTACACCAAATCCTAATACATGGTCAAAAACATCGAAGCACTTTGGAAAAACTTGTTACGGTTGGGATCTTGGAGGCACGGTGGAAGAAGTATTGAAAAAAGTAGATGGCAGAATACAATTGAAATGGTTGATCGAAGCGTACAAGCTCTTTCCACAAAAAGACAGTTTCTTTTTACGGTCAAATTCCTTCAACCGCCTTTCAGGAACAGATGTCTTAATGCAACAGATCAAAGAGGGAAGAAGTGAAGAAGAAATCAGAAAAAGCTGGGAGCCCAAACTGAGCGAATTCAAAGCTGTGCGAAAAAAATATTTGTTATACGAAGACTTTGAATAACTTTCAGCTACCAAAATCAACTTTTATGTCAACCGAAACAAACCCAACTCCCGCTCCTGCCGCCTCCGGCATTGACGGCAAAACAATCGCTATCATAAGTTATTTGACCTGGATCGGATGGATCATTGCTTTTGTATTGCATAACAGTAATCGATCTCAAATAGGTGCCTATCACCTCAGACAAACATTGGCACTGATGATCCTCGGCATTCTATGCTACATCCTTCAGATCATGTTACTTTTTATTCCGATCATTGGCTGGGCCATTATCGCTTTGTTATGGATCGGGCTTGTTGTGTTATGGGTTGTAGGTTTGATCGCTGCGATCAATGGCCAGGAAAAGCCAATGCCTGTCATTGGCCCTTTGGCCCAGAATATTTTCAGTGGTATCAAATAAACCGATCTTCTCTAACTGGAAAAACTGTTCAGTGTTCTGAGCAGTTTTTTTAATGGTTTGCCTTGAAGAAAATTATCTTCGCATTGATGAGTAATTACAAAGACCTGAGAATTGTTTTTATGGGTACGCCGGAGTTTGCCGTCGCATCGCTCGATGCATTGGTAAAAGCCAAATGCAATATTGTTGGAGTTATCACCGCCCCCGATAAGCCTGCAGGCCGGGGGATGAAGTTGACCGAAAGCGCCGTAAAAAAATATGCGGTCCGTCATCATCTAAAAGTTTTACAACCGGAAAAATTAAGGAACCTTCAATTCCTGGAAGAATTAAGATCACTCAATGCAGACCTGCAAATTGTGGTTGCTTTTCGAATGTTACCGGAATCGGTTTGGAGCATGCCGCCACTTGGCACGATCAATCTTCATGGAAGTTTGTTACCACAATATCGTGGCGCAGCACCCATTAATTGGGCCGTGATCAACGGAGAAAAAGAAACGGGTGTAACGACCTTTAAACTGAAACACGAAATCGATACAGGGGATATTTTATTGCAGGAAAGTTTTCCAATTGAAGAAAATGAAACTGCGGGAGATGTGCATGATAAGATGAAGGAAATCGGTGCAAGAGTATTGGTGGAAACCGTCAAAGGCATTGCTGATGGAACGCTACAAGAAAGACCACAGTCCACAGTCAACAGTCCACAGTCAGAGGACGCTGACTCCGGACTGCCGACTCTGAACTCCCGACAATTGAAAAATGCTCCCAAGATCTTTACACAAACATGTAATATTGACTGGAGAAGATCAATTGATGAAATTCAGAATTTAATTCGCGGCCTTTCTCCTTTTCCAGCCGCCTATACAGAATTAGGTGATAAAACGCTGAAGATCTTTAAGAGTGAAAAAGAACTATCATTTCCTACTTCAAAACCCGGCAAATGGGAAAGCGACGGGAAAACCTATCTGAAATTCGCCGCCAAAGACGGCTACATTCTTTTAAAAGATGTTCAATTAGAAGGGAAAAAACGAATGTTGATAGAAGATTTTCTCAGGGGTTATCGGTTTGGCTGATGATCCTATAAACTAAATTCACGCATAGTTCACTGAAGCCCCTCTCCTTAGGAGGGCTTGTCCGAAGGACTCCTTTGGAGGGGTGAGGTCTAATCTCTCTCACTGATTATTTTTTCAGCGATCAAAAGATCCATCGGTTTGGTAATCTTGATATTGTTTTCCTCACCTTCTACCAGGGTTACTTTTAATCCATAGGCTTCTACTACCGTGGCTTCATCAGTGAATTTTTCCTTGTAATCAATATTAAAGGCTGGCAATAATATTTTACTATGAAAAGTTTGTGGTGTCTGGACCAACATCACTTTGTTCCTGTCGATCGCCTCATTGCCTTCTTCCTGTAATATTCTCACACTGTCTTTGCTGGCAATGACTGGTATGGCGGTCCCCGTTTTCACCGCACTGGCATAACAACGATGAATAAGATTTTCAGTCAAAAGACACCGTACGCCATCATGTACAAAAATGATGGAATCATCTTCCACTAACTGCAATCCGCTTTTCACCGATTGAAATCTTGTATCGCCGCCTGCTGTAACCTTTATCCGGTCATTATCAAAATAAGCATCAATGATCTCCTGGCCCATATCGGTGTAATCAACCGGTAGCACAAGGATGATTTGTATATCTGCAAAAGCGTTTAAAAAGGGTTGGAGTGTATAGTAAAGAACTGGTTTATTGTTGATCAATAAAAACTGCTTTGGTGTATTTCCGCCCATTCGTATGCCTGATCCTGCGGCCACAACTACTGCATATTTGTTCATGTTGCAAATAACTATGATTTATGGCAAATAAAAAATCCTCGCGCCGAAGGCAGGAGGATTTACTTATTATTAAATCTATTTATGCTTTTGATTTCTCTTCCTTTCCTTCCTTCCCTTCTTTTCCCTGTTTTAAACTAAACTTAAGCTTTTGATTCTCCTTGTCAAGATCTGCGATCAATATATCTCCCTGTTTCACCTGCATATTCAGAATTTCTTCTGCAAGCGGATCTTCAAGGTATTTTTGGATCGCCCTGTGCAATGGTCTGGCACCAAACTGCTGATCATAACCTTTATCTGCAATAAAAGTCTTTGCATCTTCTGTCAGCTCCATGCTGAATCCAAGATTGCTCAAACGCTTCATCACACTCTTCATCAGGATATCTATGATCTGGAAAATATGATCTTTGGTAAGTGAATTAAATATCACCACATCATCGATCCTGTTCAGGAATTCAGGCGAGAATGTTCTCTTTAAGGCTTTTTCAATAACAGCCTTATTCGTTTCATCCTGGTTCTGTGTTTTTGCGGCAGTCGCAAATCCAACACCGTCACCAAAATCTTTTAACTGGCGAACTCCTATATTGGATGTCATGATGATCATGCTGTTCTTGAAATCTACTTTTCTTCCAAGACCATCCGTTAACTGACCATCATCCAGTACCTGCAACAAAATATTATAAATATCCGGGTGTGCTTTTTCAATTTCGTCGAGCAGGATCACACTATATGGTTTGCGCCGGACTTTTTCTGTTAGCTGACCACCTTCTTCATAGCCAACATATCCCGGAGGTGCACCGATCAACCTGCTCACTGTAAATTTCTCCATGTATTCACTCATATCGATCCTGATCAACGCATCCTCACTGTCGAACATATATCTTGCCAATGCTCTTGCCAGCTCTGTTTTACCAACACCGGTAGGTCCAAGGAAGATGAAAGTCCCGATCGGTTTCTTTGGATCTTTTAATCCAACACGATTACGTTGAATGGCCTTTACAACCTTTTGTATCGCTTCATCCTGGCCAATTACCATATGCCTCATATCGTCTGACATGCGGCGAAGTTTTTCTGTTTCTGCCTGTACCATTCTCTTCACCGGTATGCCCGTCATCATGCTTACTACTTCAGCTATTTCTTCTTCACCAATTGGATATTTCTTATGCTTGCTTTCCTCTTCCCATTCATTTTTTGCTTTTTCTAATTCCTCTGCCAATCTCTTTTCTGTATCCCGAAGTGAAGCAGCTTCTTCGAACTTCTGGCTCTTCACGACTTTATTCTTTTCATTCTTTACATCTTCTATTTTCTTTTCAAGATCAAGAATATTTGGCGGTACATTTATATTTTTCAAATGCACCCTTGCTCCCACTTCATCCATTACATCGATCGCTTTGTCAGGGAGCAAACGATCCGTCATATAACGATCACTCAGCTTTACACAAGCTTCAATTGCATCCACGGAATAAGCCACATTATGATAATCTTCATATTTACTTTGAATATTAGTGAGAATCTGTATGGTTTCATCCACCGTCGGTGGTTCCACCATCACTTTTTGAAAACGACGGTCAAGAGCGCCATCCTTTTCAATATACATTCTATATTCATCAAGTGTAGAAGCGCCAATACATTGTAATTCACCTCTTGCCAAAGCTGGTTTAAAGATATTTGAAGCGTCCAATGAACCGCTGGCACCACCGGCACCAACTATTGTATGGATCTCATCGATGAAAAGGATCACATCACGATTTTTTTCCAGCTCATTCATGATCGCTTTCATTCTTTCTTCAAACTGACCACGATATTTTGTACCGGCTACCAATGCCGCGAGGTCAAGTGAAATAACTCTCTTGTCATACAATACGCGGGAAACTTTTCGTTGAACAATGCGAAGTGCAAGACCTTCAACAATGGCGGTCTTACCCACACCCGGTTCACCGATCAGGATCGGGTTATTCTTTTTACGACGGGATAAGATCTGTGAAACTCTCTCGATCTCTCTTTCACGACCAACGATCGGATCTAACGCGCCGGTTTCAGCAAGACGTGTAATGTCTCTTCCGAAATTATCAAGCACAGGGGTTTTGCTTTTTGTAGTACTTGCTGCACCCTGGCGACCACCTTTTTGCTGGTATTTCTTTTCTTCATCAAAATCATCATCCCCTTCATCAGAAAATTCAGCACGGGGCTCATTACTTTTCATGATGCCAACTTCATTGCGGAACAGATCGTAGTCCACATCAAACTGATTTAAAATCTGCGTAGCGATATTTTCCTTGTTCTTTAAAATTGAAAGCATCAGGTGTTCAGTTTCTACGGTGGGACTTTTCAGCGCCTTTGCTTCAAGTACGGTTACACGAATTACTTTTTCAGCCTGTTTTGTAAGCGGAAGGCTATTAATGTTGGCGATATTCTTCCCCGTTTTATCCTT
>DASVAM010000263.1:0-4345 GCA_036376375.1 Chitinophagaceae bacterium | reverse complement strand
CACAGATAAATGAAGCGGAAGCGAAAGTCGTAGGTGATGTGATGTTTAATGGCAATATGGCGACATGGAAACGATTTGCAAATACAATGAGAATGGTCATGGGACTTCGTCTTTCTGCAAAGGATCCGGCAAAAGGTAAAGCTGAATATGCTTCAGCGCTGGCAGCTGGTGTGATCTCCAGCAATGCACAAAATATGTCGTACACGTTTTTAGCCGGCGATCCAAACAATTCGAATCCCTGGTATAATAACTATACTGCAAGCAACAGGAATGATTATGCAATCAGCAAAACTTTGACAGATTATATGGGCCCTAAAAATGATCCACGATTACCTATTTATGGTGAAGTTTTAGCTGGTGGTGTCGTAGGATTAACTTATGGAAGAAATGTGGCTGTTAATATTCCGGCAGCCTACAGCCGTATTGGTAATTATTTTCGGGACCAGGGCGCATCAATGCCACTCTTTAACTATGCCCAGGTATTATTTATGAGGGCCGAAGCAGCCAAACTTGGGTATGAAGCTGGTGGTGATGCCGCGGCTGAACAATTTTACAAAGATGCCATAAAAGCTTCGTGGCAACAGTACGGCGTTTTCAACCAGGCTGCCTATGATGCATACTTACTATTGCCGGCAGTTGCTTATAGTACGGCTACTGGTCACAATCAAATTATGACTGAAAAGTGGGTACATATGTATCTTAATAGCTGGGAAAGCTGGAACGACTGGCGTCGTACTGGTTTCCCGACTTTGACTCCTGCAGTTGATGCGATAGATCCAAGAGGCATTCCATTGAGATTAGGTTATCCAACAAATGAGGTTGCACTTAATAAAACAAATTACGAAGCAGCTGTAGCTGGTCTTGGTGGCCCCGATGACAACTACGGAAAAATGTGGTGGCGCCCTTAATTCCAGCCAATAAATAATTAAAAATGCACCGGTCTTACGGTGCATTTTTTTTGATGCACTCCGGTGTTCAGAATATTTTGAAACGTTCATGACAAGACCTTTCCAATGCCTCTCTGTCATCCGGGTGTGCGATATTGATCAATGCTTTTGCTCTCTGCCTTAAATTTTTCCCAAACAAATATGCCACGCCATATTCTGTAACTACGTAATGTACGTGCGCACGGGTCGTAACAACTCCGGCGCCTGGCTTTAGCGTTGAGACGATACGTGAAACACCCTTATTAGTCCGTGATGGCAACGCAATGATGGGCTTCCCACCTTTGCTCAGGGATGAGCCACGGATAAAATCCATTTGCCCTCCTACTCCCGAATATTGGAACGTTCCAATTGAGTCAGCACAAACCTGCCCGGTAATATCAATCTCAATTGCACTGTTGATCGCTACCATTTTATGGTTACGACGGATCACATGCGGATCATTGACATAATCAATATCCAGAAATTGAAATGCCGGATTATCATTGACATAATTGTACAGGCGTTTTGTACCCAGAGCAAAAGCCGTAACGATTTTATTGGGGTGAATTTGTTTATACTTATTATTGATAACATCTTTTTCAAAAAGATCGATAATGCCATCGGAACACATCTCGGTGTGCACCCCAAGATCTTTATGACTTGCAAGAGATCTTAACACTGCATCAGGAATGGATCCTATTCCCATTTGAATGGTACTGCGATCCTCGATCAAACCTGCAACATACTGTCCGATCTTAATATCCGCCGGAGTCGACCTCTTACTGAAATCCATCTCATACAACGGCTCTTCACAATACACCAAACTATCAAAGCGACTGCTATGGATCAAACCGTCTCCGTGGGTTCTCGGCACATTTGGATTCACTAGTGCGACAATATGTTTTGCAGTATTCACCGCCGATCGAGCAATATCAACTGACACACCCATCGAGCAATAACCGTGGGCATCAGGTAATGAAACTTGAATAAGCGCAACATCAAGTGGCAAAATGCCTTGTTTAAACAACTCCGGTATCTCACTTAAAAAGACCGGGACATAATCTGCCAGTCCCTGGTTAACAGCGTCGCGAATACTGGAGGAGACAAATAATGAATTAAAATGAAAGATGCCTGCGTATTCAGGTTTGTCGACATACAGATCTCCATAAACAGTAATCGAGACAAGTTCTACATCTTTTAAACGATGAGCATGGTTTGTTAAGGCGCGTAACAAATACGTTGGTGTTTGCGCACTACCGTGTACATAAACTCTGTTTCCGGACTGAATCACGGCAAGTGCCTCTTCCGCCGTTTTATATACAATTGGAACTTTCATAAGATTGCAAAACTAAATAGTGATATTTCTTAAGAAGTGATATACATACTTCGATCAACTGACATTAATCATACACAGAATGTTTATTCCTCAACAATTCTTTTTCCAAAAGGCATTAATGAAATTTCTACTAGTTTAAAATGCTGACGACCCCACGGAATTCCAATAATAGTTATAAATAAAATTATTCCCATGAAAATATGGATAACGGCAGTATACCAACCGCCACAAAGTATCCAGATCATATTACACAAAACAGAAAGACATCCTGCGCTGCTGCTTTCGCTGATAACATTTTTGCCAAATGGCCATAAAACCAACCCGGCTAATTTGAAACATTGTATTCCCCATGGAATTCCTATGATCGTCAGGCATAACAACAAACCACCGATAAAATAACCGATTGCTGCAAACAAGCCGCCGAAGATCAGCCAAATTATATTGCCAAATAAGTTCATTGATGAAAGCTGTTAATCATAGAATTACAAATCCTTATTTTGAATTTGCTAAGAACCATTCCAACGCTAGCTCATATCCTTTCAGTCCCAATCCAAAAATACTTCCTGTTGATTTTCCGGAAACATATGAAAGCTTTCTGAAATCTTCTCTTGCATGGACGTTCGAGATATGCACTTCAATAACGGGAGCTTTAATGGCAGCAACTGCATCACCGATCGCGACCGAAGTGTGTGTATAGCCCCCCGGGTTAAGTATAATACCGTCGTATTCGAAACCGATGCCCTGCAACTCATTGATCAGCTCCCCCTCGACATTACTTTGAAAGTAATGTAAATGAATATGCGGATACTTATGTTGCAGCTCACTAAAATAAATATCAAATGGTTTATTGCCGTAGATATCGGTTTCCCGCTTGCCCAGCAGATTGAGATTTGGGCCATTGATAATTGCGATCTTCATTTGACGAATGTAATCAAATTAAGAAACAACCTCAAGCGGTGACTGGCGTTGTCAAATTTTTGATCAACTCTTTTTTATCATGTCGATAAACTGGTCGAACAAATAGCGGCTGTCATGAGGGCCGGGCGTGCTCTCAGGATGATACTGTACAGAAAAAGCCGGCTTACCTTTCACTCTTATCCCTTCAATCGATTTATCGTTTAGGTTGACATGCGTCACTTCTATGTGATCTGCTTTTTTTATTGATTCAGGATCTACCCCGAAACCATGATTCTGCGTCGTGATCTCTGACCTTCCTGTTAGTAAATTTTTTACCGGGTGATTAAGTCCGCGATGGCCATGATGAAGCTTATAGGTATCTACTCCATTTGCCAAGGCCAGTAATTGATGCCCCAAACAAATTCCAAAGGTTGGCTTATCTTCTTTCAATATTTCCTTTACATTTTCAATGGCATAATCCATTGCCGCCGGATCACCGGGGCCGTTTGAAATAAAATAGCCGCTTGGATTAAACTCTTTCAATTTAGCTGCCGGAGTTTTTGCAGGGAAAACTTTCACATAAGCTCCTCTCGCAGTCATACATTCGAGGATATGCTGCTTGCATCCGTAATCCATCACAGCAATTCTCACCGGTGATGAAGCATCACCTAATTCATATTCTTTTTCAGTACTGACTTGCGAAGCCAATTCAAGTCCATTCATAGAAGGAACTTTTGCAAGCATTTTTTTTAATTCCTCCACATCCAGCACTTCTGATGAAATAATACAATTCATCGCCCCTTGCTTGCGAACATGCGAGACCAACGCACGGGTATCAACTCCTTCTATGCAAACAATATTGTTCTTTTTAAGATATTCATCCAAATTTCCTTTGGCTTGCTTCCGGGAATAAGTTTCTTCGAGATTTCTTCCGATCAGTCCGCGGATCTTTACTGAGTCTGACTCTACGTCCTCGTCTTTCACTCCATAGTTACCGATATGCACAGCATTCATGATCAATATCTGTCCGTAATAACTCGGATCTGTAAATACTTCCTGGTAACCTGTCATCCCGGTATTGAAACATATCTCACCGGTGGCAGTTCCAATAGCTCCGAAGGCAAATCCGTGACAGAGAGTTCCATCTTCTAATAGAAGAATGGCAGGTTGTTGTTTATCTGGCATA
>DASVAM010000249.1:0-4653 GCA_036376375.1 Chitinophagaceae bacterium | reverse complement strand
AGCCATATATTGGCTTTATAAATCCGATGGCCTCAACACTCCTAACGCTAACAATCGTTATCTTTGCCGCCGCAATTCTTAATTTTTAATTCTTAATTTCTAATTCAATCAATGAAAGAGGTCTATATAATATCGGCGGTAAGAACACCAATTGGAAGTTTTGGCGGTGCGTTAAAAGATCTTTCGGCAACACAGCTTGGTGCTATCGCTATAAAAGGTGCATTGCAAAAAGCAGGTGTAAAACCAGACCAGGTACAGGAGGTATTGATGGGTTGTGTGCTGCAGGCAAATCTTGGACAGGCACCTGCAAGACAAGCAGCAAAGTTTGCCGGACTGCCCAATGAAGTGAATTGTACTACCGTCAATAAAGTTTGCGCCAGCGGTATGAAAGCAATAGCTCAGGCGGCACAATCTATTTTATTGGGCGACGCAGATATAATTGTCGCTGGCGGTATGGAGAGTATGAGCAATGTTCCTTTCTATGATCCCAAACTTCGCTGGGGTAATAAATATGGTGATGTCATAGCTGTCGACGGACTTGCCAGGGATGGATTGACCGATGTATATGATGGTAAAGCAATGGGTAATGCTGCCGAATTGTGTGCAAGAGAATGTGGTATCAGCCGCGAGGCGCAGGATGCGTTCGCAATTGAAAGTTATAAACGCAGCCAGGCCGCGTGGGAGGGAAGCAAGTTCAATAACGAAATAGAACCGGTAGTTATTCCACAACGCAAAGGTGATCCGGTTGTATTTGTTAAAGATGAAGAGCCTTATAACGTAAAGTTTGACAAGATCCCGTCACTGAATCCGGCGTTTGAAAAAGGAGGAACGGTGACCGCTGCTAATGCAAGTACCATGAATGATGGCGCTGCCGCACTTGTATTGATGAGCAAAGAAAAAGCAGAAGCATTGGGATTAAAACCAATTGCAAAAATTCTTTCTTACGCTGATGCCGAGCAGGCCCCGGAATGGTTCACAACTACACCATCACTTGCAGTACCAAGAGCAGTGGAAAAAGCAGGATTGAAAATGGCTGATATTTCTTATTGGGAATTGAATGAAGCGTTTGCCGTTGTTGGGATTGAGAACACTAAGCGCATGAAGCTTGATCCATCAAGAGTAAATGTGCACGGTGGCGCAGTCTCAATTGGCCATCCTTTGGGAGCAAGCGGCGCAAGGATTATCGTTACTTTGATAAATGTATTAAAAGCAAATAACGCGAAGTATGGTGCCGCAGGAATATGCAACGGGGGAGGAGGTGCAAGTGCCATGGTGATTGAGAATGTAGTTTGAGGTTTGAAGTTTGTCCGAATGGATTCCTTTGGAGAGGTTTGATGTTAGTTAATAGGTAATGGTTAATTGTATTGTCCGAAGGACACCTTTGGAGAAGCTTCTCGTGATCGGGGAGCTTTTTAATTTCAACAAAAGACGGCAGGAAGAAACATATACCGAAATGACCGGTTCCCGTATTATCCTTAGCGTTCCTGCGGCAGGTCGTTTGCGATCAGTACACTTGTAAATTTCCCCTGAAGTTTACCGACGTAAGCTTTCAGTCGATTATCTTTTTCTACTAGTTAAAACTGCTTTTATCGTATTCTTTCGTATGCGAGAAAGCATCGAGGCATTATTTTGGTGATACTTTATGAAATCGCTTCCTATGAAAACCAGATATATCGTATTGGCCGTTGTCATTTTATTCAGCAGTTTTTTTTACTATCGTTTTGTAAGACTCATACGTGGTAATAAAGATTAGCTATTGAGCTTACAGCGGGATCCGCAGATTTGTTTTGACTATTAAAGCTTCTTTACAAGAAGCTTTTTTATTTTGCAGTGGCCTTTTTTCTCCGGCAATCGCTAACCTTCGATGTCGTCACTAGCTTTTTGCCGCGTTTAAATTTGCTGTTGGTAAAAAAATGTGGAAAGAATGAATGGCTTGTGACAATAAGTCGAATAATAATTAGCCACCTTCGGTCGTTGAGAGATTACAAAGGAATTCTTATTTACAAGCTTACCGATCCCACTTTCACTTTAGAGCAGGCAAGGTTTTTGCCATCTGTTATTCCTCCAATAATCCTCCCTTTTTGAAAGCAACCTTAACCTAAAAAATCCTTGTTATGCCAAAGACAACTATGACCAAAACCAGGGGAGCTAATAAAATGCTGGTAGTGGAAGATCAGGGCGAGGTATGTCTTATCCTTGATCTTATTCTTTCGGATAGAAAATTTGAACTGGATTATGTAAATAATCTTGTGGACGCCGATGACTACCTGGACAAGAATAAACCTGCTGTCATCCTTCTCGACAATAAACTGCCAGATGGATTTGGTGTCGACTTTATTTCTTATGTAAAGAAAAAATATCCCGCAATAAAGATCATTATGATCTCAGGTTTTAGCACGGCCCGTGATATTGCAATGGAAAATGGCGCGGATTATTTTCTTGAAAAACCGTTTTCTATGCAGAATGTCAATGACGCAATTGATAAAGTATTAGCGTAGAAGAAATACTCATAGATTTTATATCTCTGATTTGGCTGCCAGTTGTTGTCATATCCCGGGTTTAATTTATTGTTCGTTTCTGATTTATCCGAAGCTTTTATTTGATCGCCAACCGAATGAAGTTTTATTTCCTTTTGCGATCCAGCCTCGCGACTTAATGTTTTCGTGGCATTCGCTCTTTTAATCGGTGAAATGATCACTTTAGATGGAGAACCAGCCCTCCGGAATACAGAAGGCTGGTTAATGGATAATTTACGGCTGATAACGCTTATTTGATTTTTTGAATCCTATTTGGAACTCAGATCAGCACGATAAAAGAGCAGTTCACTCCAACTCTCATTAAGATATTCACGAAGCACTTCAAGGTAATGATCAAATGAATCTTCACCGTTTGCTTTCTCATATCTTTCTTTAAATGGAGGTTTAATAAATCCGGGGGTTCTTTCTTTCAGGCCCTGCTTATATCTCGTAACTAAAGTAAACTGCGCCGGGCCTGATGAGCTGGCGGAATACACAGCAACCGACTGACCACCGGCTTGTGCGGCTTTTCTCATTTCTCTAAGAACCTCTCTTACTTTAGGGCCCCAACCGAGCTTTGGGTACCAATGGGTAATATTGATCTTATCGGAATAATCTGTGAGGCCAACGGTACTCAGCGAATCTTCGAAAACACTAAAGCTTGCACTGCCTCTGTCGGTAAGGAATGTAGCCACATTTTTGTTCCAGTCATCATTATGTTCGACGCTAATGTCACCGCGATTGTCTATCAATTCCCAACTAAGCGGACCTTCCGTGATGTGATATCCGTTTGCGTCGGGGCCTGATTGAATGGCCCATACCCGCCATTTCCAATCGGCGGTATGATACTTTTGAGCGTGTGTAGCTAGCGCTTTTTCAAATTCGAGAACTTTGTCAACCTTTGGAAATGCTCTGAATGAGCTGACGATGTTTTTGTTCTGGCTTATTCCTACTACAGGAACAAGCATGCAGAAAAGAAAGACTTTTCTCATGTTTTGATGATTTAGGTGGTTAAGAAATGTGACACAGGGAAGTCGTGATAGGGGTGGAAGAACGCAAAAGATACAGATAATTAAATTGCTTGAAAAAAATATATTTCTCATGTCCCTTCTTGTGAAATCAGATAGCGTTGTCGCGTATTAAATTCATCGTTCATCATCGCTTTAAATGTTTAAGAGTTTTATAGAGGAGATCATTTCAATTTTCGGAATGCTTATAAATTAGCGCGGCTTGCGGCGAAACTTTTTGGATAAGTTTTTTTCGGTTTTTATCAGGAAAATTATCTACGTAAATCATCCGGGAAGAAGATGTTTTTACTACCTAAAACTGCGGTTTTCGTAGTTCACCTATGGCGCGGCTGGCATAAAGGCATTATTATTGTCTCTGGAAGTACAACTAAAATTTGAACTATGAAAACAGTGCGTTCGTCCCTTAGTATTCTATTCTTTGCATTAATTGTCTTCTCCGGAATCTATTGTAAAAAAGATGCGGAGATGTCAAGACTAACGGTTTACCTCACCGATGCGCCGGCGGATTATGAAGCCGTCAATATAGAGGTAGTGGGTATACAGGTGAAAGCAAGTACAGATCCAGGTGAAGGCGGCTGGACTACAATGCCAATGCCTGTTTCTCCTGTTATTTACAATCTGCTTGAGTTTACCAATGGCATGGAAACTCTTCTTTCCACTTTTGAATTGCCAGCGGGCAGGGTGTCGCAACTAAGATTAATACTTGGAGACAACAATTCAATTGTCATTAACGGTGTTGCATCCGACCTGCCACTGGAAGTTCCATCAGGTCAGGAATCAGGATTAAAGTTTAATATTCATGCCGATCTTATTGCTGGTGTGGAATATAAACTTTGGATAGATTTTGATTGTCTTCGTTCGGTTGTTGTCAATGGTGCCGGTGATCATATCTTAAAACCAGTGATTCGCACTTTTACCGAGGCAACGAGTGGAGCGATCAAAGGAGTGGTAAGCCCTATCGATGCAAGTGCAACGGTGCAGGCTTCCGATGTTCTCGGTGGTATTTTAACAGCAACTCCCGATGCGGTGACTGGTGAATTTTTAATTCGTGGTGTGCCGGCGGGTACATGGTCCGTATTAATAGACGGTAATAACGGATACCAGGACTT
>DASVAM010000241.1:0-7637 GCA_036376375.1 Chitinophagaceae bacterium | reverse complement strand
TCCCGTTCCACTCACAAATTTATTTTGTGCAGCAATGCCACCGATCCAATCCATTGTTTGCTTCATCCATTCCTGCATCTGCTCAGGGGAGGCGATCTTTGAGCCATCTTCGTGTCTCATAATTAATGCGTATTCTTCCATTTTTTTAAGGTTTTAAGCCTGCATTTCGGCAGACAGGTTATAAAATGCGTTCATACATTTATAACAATTGAGATCTTCAAAACCGGACATTAGTATACAATTTTTTTAGCAGATCTTTTTCTTGTCAATGCCATCAGTAGATAGATCAATAAACCTATGCCAACCGCCCAGCCAACATGTTCCAGTTGTTTTAGCGTGGCACTGCTTAATAACCAAATACTAACTATGATCCCAAGTACCGCGATAATGTTGCCATATTTTATCTTAAAGAAACCGCCTTCTCCTGATCTTTTTTTGCGAAGGATGATCAGTGTTGCACAGACGATTCCATATATCATGACCCTGGTGATAGCACTGATGGAAGCGGCTTGAATAAATGAATAAGAGAGAGAAATAATGATCGTGACTCCCATGAATAATAACAACGACCACGTTGGAGTTTTATACTTCGGATGTATAAACGAGAACAATTTCGGAAATTGATTCTCTTCACTAAAAGCAAAAGGCAATCGTGATCCCACCAGCATGATCGCATTTAATGTGCCTGCTACCGAGAACATAGCGCCAAAAGCAATAATCGTGGCGCCTGTTTTACCGGCAAACAACCCGGCGGCTTCAGCCAGGGGTTTCTTTGACGCGGCAAGAGTTGATAATGTCCCGATGCTGACGATCTGTACCAGCATATAAATAATGGCAATGATGAGAGCGGCCAGTAATAATGCAAACGGCAGGTTTTTTTCCGGGTTCTTCACTTCCCCTGAGTTTACCAGCACAGATTCAAACCCTCCGAAAGCAAAGACGAGTAATAAAACAGTGGATGAGAATGAACTAAAATCAGGAACTTGTTTCACTTCATAATTTTCGGGATTGATAAAAAAGAACCCGACGAGGATGAACAGCAATAAAGGCAGCAATTTTGCGATCGTCAGAAAATTATTTACCCGAGTACTGTTCTTTACGCCGATATGATTGATGTAAGCAAGAAATAATGTTAATAATACAATTGTAACGATACGCGAGGACCGTAACTCAAACCACGGTGAGAATACCGAAAGATAAGTAACCAATAAATTGATCAGCGCGGCATACGTAATGAATCTCGTAAGCAACAGTAGCCAACCCGTAAGAAATGCAGGTAATCGGCCAAAGGAGGAAAGTGCATAGAGATAGGGGCCGCCCGTTTTATCAAAACGGCTGCTTACCTCCGCAAAACATAAAATGATAATAAATACTGCCAGAGCACAAGCCAGGAAACCGGCAATACTATAAACTCCAATCCTATTGAACACTTCGGATGGTAATCCGAAGATCCCCGAACCGATAACGCCATTGATAACAAGCAATACCATTGCCCATCTGCTGATACTTCGATTTAGCATTGGCAAAAGATAGGAAAATTATTTGCGGATTTAAATGGAAGCGATAAATAATACTATTAGACTCTTTTAATATCTGCGCCTAATATTTTTAATCGCTCATCAATGTGTTGATAACCCCTGTCGATCTGTTCAATGTTTTGAATGACACTGGTCCCCTCAGCACTTAGTGCAGCTATTAATAATGCAACACCTGCACGGATATCAGGGCTACTCATTTTAATTCCTCGAAGAGTTTGCTTGCGTTCCAAACCGATCACCACAGCGCGGTGAGGATCGCAAAGGATAATTTGCGCACCCATGTCGATCAGCTTGTCAACAAAGAATAAGCGGCTCTCAAACATTTTCTGATGAATAAGCACACTTCCTTTTGCCTGTATCGCAGTCACAAGAACAATACTTAACAGATCCGGCGTAAAGCCCGGCCATGGATGATCATATATGGTAAGCACGCCACCATCGAAATACCGGTGCACTTCATATATCTCCTGCTCCGGGATATGAATGTCATCACCGGTAAAATTTAGTTGTATTCCCAACTGTCGGAATTTTTCCGGAATAATCCCCAGGTGATCGATGCCGGCATTTTTGATTACGATATCACTTTGTGTCATTGCTGCAAGCCCGATAAACGAACCAACTTCTATCATATCGGGCAACATGTGGTGTGTTGTGCCACTGAGATAAGAGACTCCTTCAATTTGAAGCATATTACTTCCGATGCCGCTGATCTTTGCCCCCATGCCGTTAAGCATTTTACATAATTGCTGAATGTAAGGTTCACAGGCTGCATTATAGATTGTTGTGATCCCTTTCGCCATCACCGCCGCCATAAGAATATTCGCTGTTCCGGTCACAGAAGGTTCATCGAGCAATAACGCGGCTCCTTTCAAATCCGGCGCCGCAAGGTGGAAGAATCCATCTTCTTCATGATATTTGAATTGTGCCCCCAATTTTTCGAAGCCGATAATATGTGTATCAAGTCTTCTTCTTCCTATTTTATCGCCGCCCGGTTTTGGAATAAATGCTTTTTTGAACCTTGACAACATGGGTCCTGCAAACATTACTGATCCGCGAAGTCTTCCGCTTTTTTTTCTGAATGTTTCACTGTGTAAGTAGTCGATATTTACATCGTTTGCCTGGAAAATGCATGTATCTCTTTGTGGTCTTTCAATTTTTACATTCATGTCTGCCAGCAACTCGATCAGCAGATTTACATCAAGTATATCCGGAATATTATTGATCCTGACTATTTCCGGGGTTAATAAAACTGCACTAATGATCTGCAACGCTTCGTTTTTTGCCCCCTGGGGAATGATCTCGCCTTTCAATTTCTTACCGCCTTGAACTTCGAACGAATGCATATTTCAGGTATAAGAGTGTATATAGTATAAAGGTATATAAGTATATAAAGTAGGGTTGTATCAAAAATAAAAAGCTGATCCAGGATCAACTTTTATTACTTTATAAACGTGTATGCTCTATTTACTTTCGTATAATCAATATCTTTTCTTCTTAAAACCACCACCACCGCCGCCGCGATTATCATGCCTTCTTCCACCACCATTTCCACCACCACGTTGTTGAAATTTTCCACCTCTTTGTTTCCCATATCCACCTCTGTCCCGGTCACGCATATCCTGCTGCGGTCTATATGCTTTTACAAATGGAGTATTTGTAAAGGTGAGCTGACCGTCCGTGATGCTTGTCAATTCACTTTGGATAGCATCATCATGAACAATCTCTTTGTGCCAGTTGTTGTAAGCTAATTTCATGTAATAAGCAACTGCATTGGCAAAACCCAGGCGTTTATCAGGATTATCTTCTTTCAGCGCTTTGTTGATAACTACTTCAAGATTTTTGCCGAGGTGCGAAAACTTCGGGTATCGTTTTGGATAATGAAGCGGTTTAGGTTTCGCCTTTAGCGTTTCTTTTGTAGGGATTGGGTAGGGAGATTTCACGTCCAGCTTGAAATCCGAGATAAGGAATAGGTGATCCCAGAGTTTATGTCTGAAGTCTTCGACATTCTTCAGGTGCGGGTTTAAAAAACCCATCAATTCTATCACTGCCTGGGCATTTGCCTGGCGGCGTTCCGGATCTTCAATGCTAACTAAATGTTCGATCATTTTCTGAATATGCCGGCCATATTCACGCATTGCCAATTGGTTTCTTGTAGTATTATATTCCATGAAATTTTATTAGAGAAGTAACAAATGTAAAAAAACTGCCCGAGATGAATAAAACTTTGAAGTTTAGAGCAAAAAGAAGGGGCCCCGAACCAAGGCCCCTTTTACAAGCCACCATCCTCTTCCACCTAAGAGGTCGTTTAATGATCAGAAGTTGATTGACGACTGGACAGCGGACTCGTTACATTCTTCAGCTGCATTTCGTTTCGCTCTGTAACGGCGGCTCTTCATAGGTCAGCACCGGCGTCTCGACTCTGATCTGCTGTAATTTTTTATATAAATAAGAACTTTTTTCAGAAATTTTCGCTGCTTATAGCAACAAATATGATACCAATAATGGTTTATGATTTTAATTTATACGAATAAATTTCTTGAAACTCCAATATCCTTTCGGTGAAGAAGATCATATTCAGTGTTTTGGTGATCAATCCTGTTTACTAAGTTCAAAGGTATAACTCCCTATTATCAAATACAATTGTAAATATGCCTGCTGTTTTATCTGTTCATAACTTTTATTAAAGGAAAAACTTTCAGCTCTAAAATACGTCATTTGAACGTAAAAGAATATAGAACCTGAAATGATATTTCACTTATCAGCAGGCGAAAATTTTCCCAGTCGTAGCGGGGTTTTTTCCCTGCGAAAATCCCTTCTGCTACCTTTGTTTAATATGCGCATTGCTGTCTATTTTACTGCCACTTTGGATGGAAAGTTATCTGATTTAGAATCCTTTATTGTTGAAACTTCTTTATTGTTGGTTAAGCAGCATTCCCAACACCGGTTTATTGTAATAACCGGAAAAAGTTCAGCAAACCAGTTTTCTATGTTTCCGAATGCTGAAACCATCAATCTAAAACCGGTTTCTATTGGTTTATTGAAAAGGATATTATGGGATATAAAATTGCCAGCTCTCTTAAAAAAAGTCAACGCTGATCTCTTCATTTCATTTCACAAAGTTTGTTCCCCGGTTGTACCCATCGCACAATTCATGTTTGTAAGCGATCTCAAAAAAATAAGAAAGACTCATCTTAAGAGAGCCTGTTTATTATTCGTACCAAATAAGTTAACGAAGGATAAACTTGTTGAAAAGCATTCTGTGCCAATAGAAAAAATAAAGGTTGTATATCCTTCGGCAAATAAAATGTTTGGAACCGTCAATGATGAAGAGAAGGCAATTACAAAATACAAGTACAGCAATGGCAAAGAGTTTTTTCTGTCGAACGGAATATTTCCCGTAAAAGAAGATTTTATAACGCTGTTAAAGGCGTTTTCTCATTTTAAAAAAAGACAACAAAGTAGTTTCAAGCTATTATTAACTCTTCCACGAGATCCATTTTTTGAAAAGAGCCTGACCGCTTATAAATACCGGAATGATGTTGAGTTTATTGATCCCCGCAATGTGCGGGAGCTGGCAGTGATCACTGCATCGGCTTATGCAGCTGTTTTGCCCTTTAATAATAATGAGAGTTTAATTACGGCCTTAAACGCAATGCGATCAGGAACCCCGGTAATAGCAGTCAGGGGATCTATAATTAATGAAGTAGCGGCCGAAGCAGCCTTATATACCGATTCCGATGGTATAAAAGATATTGGAGAAAAAATGATACAGGTTTACACGGATGAAAACGATCGGTCCAAATTAATTGAAATCGGGAAACAAGTTGCTGCAGCAAATACGGTTGAAAAATCAGCTGAAGCTTTCTGGCAAGCTATTTCCGGAGAGCTAAAGTTGATTTAAGTATTTTTGCCGCCAATTTAGAATTGTATAAAATGAAGACTTCAACGATTACAGTAGATGTTCAACTGAACGACGACAGGGTACCGGAAGCGATCCTATGGAAAGCTTCAGACTCGACAATAGAAAAAGCGCAAAAGGCAAAGGCAATGATGTTGTCCTTTTGGGACGGCGCGGAAAAGACGGCCTTAAGAATTGATCTTTGGACTAAGGAAATGATGGTAGATGAAATGACCGATTTTTTTTACCAAACTTTGATGACAATGGCTGATACTTATAATCGTGCTACACAACACCAGGAATTGGTCGAGGACATGAAAAAATTTGCCCACGAATTTTATCACAAGTCCAGGGAAAAACAAATGCAGGAAAATAAAGCTTAATTGTTTTAGGTTCGATGTTCGATGTTTTTAAGTTAGGTAAGCATCGGATTAAGACGAACCTCAAACCTCGAACCTCGAACCTCAAACTTCAAACTATATGAGTCTCGAACAAAAAATAATGGGTGAGCTTAAAACGGCGATGTTGGCGAAAGATGAAAAAGCATTGCGTAGTTTAAGAGCTATCAAGGCTGCTATTTTATTAGCAAAAACTTCTGAAGGTGCTGCCGGCGAACTAAAAGAAGATGATGAAATAAAGCTACTGCAAAAATTAGTAAAGCAACGCAAAGATTCGCTTGAGATCTTTGACCAGCAGAACCGTACCGACCTTGCGCAAAAGGAGCGCGAAGAGATTGAAGTGATCGAAAAGTTTTTGCCAAAACAACTTTCTCCCGAGGCATTAAGGTCAGAAATAACTTCTATAATTACAGATTTGGGAGCTTCTTCTTTGGCTGACATGGGGAAAGTAATGGGAGCCGCGACAAAAAAACTTGCAGGTAAAGCTGATGGTAAAACAATCTCATCATTGGTAAAAGAACTTTTATCCGGGCACTAACATACATTCATGATCATTGATATCATTGTCGCCATTATTTTAATTCTTGCCATCTTTAAAGGATACCGACAGGGATTGATCGTTGCACTTTTTTCTGTTGTTGCATTTATTGTCGGTCTTGCAGCGGCCATCAAACTTTCGGTTGTTGCAGCCGGCTATATCGGGAATGCTGTGAAGGTTTCAGATAAATGGTTGCCGATAATTTCTTTTGCCGTGGTTTTTCTGATTGTTGTAATACTGGTAAGATTAGGTGCCAAATTTATTCAGAAGACAGCGGAACTTGCCATGCTCGGCTGGGTAAACAGGATCGGCGGGATTTTACTATATGCTGGTGTTTACATTTTAATTCTCAGCGTGCTGCTTTTTTATGCAGATCAATTAGGTTTTATAAAACCCGGAACAAAAACTGAGTCGGTTACTTACTCTTATATTCGGCCCTGGGGGCCCATATTAATGGAAGGATTGGGAAAAATTATTCCGATTTTCAAAGGGATGTTCGAAGAACTTGAAAACTTTTTTGATACCATTTCCAAACAAGTACCACCAGCCAATTAAATTTTGAATGACAGCATTCAATTAACCCTGAACTTTGCAGTAAATCATCTATTTTAGCAAAAATTAATTGCTGGGAATATTATGCCCTACGAGGTAAAAAATAAGGATAAGTTCAAGTTTGTGGAAGAAGGTGAGGGAGAACCCCTTGTGCTTTTGCATGGCCTTTTTGGAGCACTTAGTAACTTCGAAACTCTTATTGAGTATTTCCGTCAACATAATAAAGTTATTGTTCCAATTCTTCCATTATTTGAATTAGATATTCTTCATTCAACAGTAGGTGGTATTGCTAAGTTTGTGCATCGATTTTTAGAATCAAGAGATTTGAAAAATGTGCATCTTCTTGGCAACTCTCTTGGAGGTCATGTTGCCCTGATTCATGTGCTAAAACATCCCGAAAGGATCAAATCATTGATATTAACCGGCAGTTCCGGATTATTTGAAAATGGAATGGGTGATAGTTACCCCAAGAGAGGTGACTATGAGTATATAAAAAACAAAACTGAGCTTACTTTTTATGATCCTAAAACCGCGACAAAAGAATTAGTGGATGAAGTATACGGTATCATAAATAACCGTATAAAAGCGATCAAAATAATTTCCCTTGCAAAAAGCGCCATCAGAAATAATCTTGGGGAAGAACTCAATCAAATCAAACAACCTACGTTATTAATATGGGGGAATAATGACAACATTACCCCGCCTTTTGTAGC
>DASVAM010000225.1:0-11685 GCA_036376375.1 Chitinophagaceae bacterium | reverse complement strand
ATTTGACGCGGAACTTTTGGAAATGAAGCGTTGCAAAACCAGGGGTCTCTGTTGCGGAGCCGGTGGTGCGCAAATGTTTAAAGAAGAAGAAAAGGGAACGATAAGAGTAAATATAGAACGCACGAATGAAGCAATAGATACCGGTGCGAACATTATTGCTGCTGCCTGTCCATTTTGCAATACGATGTTGACGGATGGGGTAAAGCTGGCGGAAAAAGAAGATTCGGTAAAAGTCCTTGATATCGCTGAATTGGTTGCTGCGAGTTTAGCTTAATTTTGCAATATGAATATTGAATACAAACACCTTCTTGACAAAGATTTTTCCCCTGATAGCCGCGTATGGATCTATCAGAGCAGTCGGGTGTTTTCTTTGAGTGAAGCAATGGCGATCGAAGATCTCCTGAATGATTTTACAACTCAATGGTTGTCGCATGGCGTGCCTGTAAAAGGCGCCGGTTATTTATTTTTTGGACAGTTTATTATTTTAATGGCAGATGAGAGAGCCACTGGTGTTAGCGGATGCAGTACGGACAGTTCAGTTCGCTTGATAAAGAATATTGAACAGAAGTTTGGTGTAAATATGTTTGACCGAACAACATTGGCTTTTGTGCTAAAAGATAAGGTGCAGTTATTACCGCTGTCTCAATTGCAATATGCTTTTGATAACAGATTTATTAATAGCTACACTTTATACTTCAACAATGTTGTTCAAACGAAGGAAGAGTTTGAAAATAATTGGATAATTCCGATAAAGGATAGTTGGTTAGCAAAAAGAATAACGGTAAATGTGTAAATTAGATGAAAATGCGGCAGTAGCTCAGTTGGTAGAGCATTAGCTTCCCAAGCTAAGGGCCGAGGGTTCGAATCCCTTTTGCCGCTCACTGGTGATTCCAAGCTGCAGGTAGCCCCGATTTTATCGGGGTCTTCCGCTCAGGTTGTAGCCCGATTGGAAATCTAACGCCTATTTTATTTTAAAATCTTATATCAACGAAGAATATCATCATGGGAATCAAAGAAGGCTATTTCATTTTTTTATATGGCCAAAAAATGGACCATACTTGTATTCTATTTTATACTTGGGATAAATGCCCCATCCCAGAAAATATTCTTTGACCAGCTTACAACTGCTGAAGGTTTACCAAGCGACTATGTAAACTGTGTATATGAAGATAGCAAGGGCAACTTATGGGTTGGCACTGACAAAGGTGCATGCCGGTATAATGGTAAGGAATTTCAATACTTCAGCAACGATAATGGGCTCCCGTCAAATTTTATATCCTGTTTTACCGAAGATCCCACTGGCAATATATGGATCGGAACCTTGAATGCTGGAGTTTGCATATTTGATGGAAAAGACTTTCGGCAATTTTCCATACCCGGAAACCAGGCGGCCAATGTTACGGGTATATGCTTTAATAAGGACAATAGCTTTTTTATCACCTGTGAAAATTTTGGCCTTACCTATTTCCCCGGGATTAATAAATCCCCACAATTATTCAGAAATTATTCATTTATAAAGAAAATTGAGGATCAGCTGTTCTTTACCGGAGTATCTGGCCAGCTATCTCTCCTTGAGAAAAAAGGTGATGAATTGCTTTTACATCCTTTCACTCCCCCGGTTGAAGATTTGGATTTTTTTTCCTGGCTTAGCGATAATAGCGTAATAGTTTTTAAAGAAAATGCAGTTCTTGAATACGGGATTGAAAAACGAAAATGGGTTTTGAAAAATGAATTCAGGCTGGGTAAGAATATCAAACTTCCATCATGGCTTGACATCAAAAAAATACTTATAGATGATGGTGAACTTTTTGTGGCTACACCACATGGTCTTATATATGCCGATGATCAGAACAGGCAGTTTCATTATGTGGCAGAAAGCGGGTTAGGTACCAATTATATAAGAACTGTATATAAAACCAGAAGAGGTGGAATTTATATAGGTACTTACGGGGCAGGTATAAAAAAATGGCCGGCAGGTTATATTTCTGAATATAAAGTGAATGGGAAAATAACATCCATTGATCCATCATCATCAGAAACTTATTTAACCACCACTAAATCGGTTTACCGCTATGATGTCGGTTCAGCGAAGCTTAGTGAGTTCAACTTGCGCGGAACAGATACTTACACATCTGTTAGCAAAACGAATGGATCGGATATATTACTGGGAACATTAAATGATTTTTACCGGATACCAGTCAACAGGCTTCATCTATCTAATATTCCAAATCTTACCAGGTACAGGCAAGAAGCAAATAGTGGCGTATCTGGATTCGCAATTGTCAACGATCATATCTATGTCTCAACATATGGCGACGGGATCTTCACGATTAATGAATTGACAAAGGAACTTGATACGATTGATGTAGAAACCAATCCTCCTGCACCGCTCATTGTTGAATCGTTGGTAACACTGGGCCATTCACTTGCTGCACTGACTTATAATTCAGGGTTGACATTTTATACTCCGGAAAAAAAATATACCGTACTTACAAAGCAACAAGGACTATTGTCCAATACTGTCTATTCTGTTTTTGCTGAAAGTGACAAGCGCATTTGGATCGGAACAAAGAATGGTTTAAACCTTTTCGACGGTAACAGGATCACGGCAACTTATTCATCATCGCAGGGTTTTATCGGAACCAATGTGCTATGTATTTTCAAAGATTCATCGAACAGGTTGTGGATACTTTCGGATAGGTTTTTACACCTTGTGGATAACGAGAATCTCAGGGCTGTTCGTTCGCACCCTGTTTTACACAACGAGCAACAATTAATAAATCGTGCTGCGTTTTGCAGAGATATTAATCGTCTTTATATCGGACTGACGGATGCCATGCTGCTCGTTGATATGGGCAAAGTAATAGTAGACACTGTTGTTCACATGCCTGTGCTTTCAGCGATCCTGCGTGACTCGATCAATATCCCTTTCGATTTAAATCAACAACTGTCTGTTACAAACCCTGCTTCAAAAATATCGTTCAGATTTGCCAATACGGATCATTGGCCGGATAATCGCTATGACATTTTTTATAAACTTGATGGATTTGATGAATCCTGGAAACATCTGGATCGATCAGAAAATGCTTTTTATCAGGCATTACCTTCAGGGGAGTATAAGCTTTTGGCAAAAACTGTTAATGCCGACGGGTACGCTTCAAGTGAAATATTGCTTGTTTCTTTTGAAGTGCTTCCACCCGTATGGAAAAGGAACTGGTTCATCGGTATCCTGTCAGTTATCTTGCTGGCTTTGTTTTTCTTTATTGGAAATCAACTATCAAAAAGACGATATCGTCTGAAGCTGCGCCATCTGGAAGAAGAATACAGGTTACAACTGGAAAGAGAAAGGATTGCCAGGGAATTACATGATAATGTCGGCTCTCAGCTGACTTATCTTATCAATAAGATCGATGACGATTATGTAAAACTTGCCGAAAAAAATGAGGCTGAGAAATTGAGTGGAGTTGCCCGCGGTGCCATGCAGGAATTAAGGGAAACAATTTGGGCATTGGATAAAAAAGAAGTTCACTGGGATGACCTGCATAATAAAATACGGCAATTGATCCTTCTCTATAAAAGAGAAAATCATCAGGTAGAATTAGATTGGCAGGCAGACACCGCCCCACCGCTCAATCCATCAGCCGCTTTGAATATTTACCGTATCATACAGGAAGCATTGAACAACATTGAAAAATATAGTCATGCTACTGTAGTAAAAGTTACGGTAGCACATAGAGACAACGATACCTATGTGGAAATCTTTGACAATGGAAAAGGATTTGATCCGGAAAAAACTGAGAAAGGGTATGGTCTCAAGAATATCAGGAAACGGGCAGAAGAATTGAATGGCCATTTACAAATTCAAAGCCAGCCGGGTGCCGGAACCAAATTAATACTGCATTTATGAAATCAACCTTTTTCCCGATAACAATTGCAGCCGTTTTCATTTTAAATTTATGAATCAAGTCATAAAATGATCACTATAGCCGTAACAGATGACAATGAACTGCTTCGCCGGAATATCATTGACCGGCTTAAAGATGACTTCCGGATCGTTTTTGAAGCCAGTTCGGCCCATGCAATGTTGCGTTATTTAACTACTCATACGCTGGCAGATCATCCTGATGTTATTTTAATGGATATTGAAATGGATGAAGTGAACGGGATCGAGGCAACAAGACAGATCAAAGAAATCGATCCAATTATTAAAGTGATCATGCTTACCGTGTTCGAAGATGATGATAAGGTTTTAAATGCAATAAAAGCCGGGGCTGATGGCTATTTGATAAAAGATGAGAAAAAGGAACGGATTATTGAATGTATCCTTGATGTTATGAATGGGGGCTCTTATATGAGTCCTTCTGTTGCAATTAAAACATTGAAGTATTTACAGAAAAATTATATCCCCAAAGAAGCCGTACCGGGAAACCCTCTCTCCCATCGTGAACAGGAAATATTGCAACTGATCATTGAGGGACACAGCTATGCTGAAATAGCGACAAAATTATTCATCAGCATGTCAACGGTGAAATCTCACATATACCACATTTATGAAAAGTTGCATGTAAGCAACAAGATTGAGGCAGCAAGAAAAGCCACAAGCAATCGCTGGTTATAAATCGGAAATTTACCAACACATTTTTCCTGTAAATCATACAAAAGTCTGATTGCCTTCGCTTCTGTTTTACTCCAACTTTATACCTCATCATCCTCATCCACACATCCCATGAAGCCATCATTGGTGTCGGCCCCACATTTTCTATCTATCAAAACGGGTGTTATGAGAAAATCATTTTTACTGCTGATTTCGCTTATTACTTTTATTGCAGCCAATTCACAGTCCGCGGGAGACTACCGTACTGCTGCCACCGGCAATTGGATTGATGCACCTACCTGGCAACGCTATAACGGTTCATCCTGGGTGGCGGCTCCCGCTCCCCCAACCACCGCTGATGGCGTAGTAACCATCCTGGGCCACACCATAACATTAACAGCCCCGGCCACCATTGATCAGCTAGTTATTTCAGCAGGAACTATTCAGGGTACATCAGCACTTACTATTGCCGGAAGTGATAATATATCGAGTGGCGGCATATTGGATGCCCCTGTCGTACTCACTGATAACGCTACACTCACAATGACCAATACTGTTACACTTGGTGATGTATTGACGATCCAGAACGGGGCAAATTTTATCTGGAATGCCGGTAACCTTTTTTTTAATGGCGGTACAGTAAATAATAATGGCAATGTGACATTGAACAACACGGCGGCCGCATCATTTACGGCCAATACCGGTACCAATAGCGTTAATAATAATTCAAACGGAGTTATTACAAAAAACACAGGGGCCGGTGCATTTTCATCAACAGTAAGTATAAATAATGAAGGGACCATCAATGTAAACATTGCTTCATTTACACAGTCAGGAGGTACACTCACCAATAGATCAATGATCAACATAGCTTCGGGAGCCAGTTTTCACAGTAATGGCACAGGCAACTTTAATACAGGCACCGTAATCAACGGAAATGGAACTTTATCATTTGCTTCGGGTACCAATAGCATCAATTTGGCGCTCAACATACCTTCAACCCTTACCGTTAATTTTATCAATGGTATTCTGCAGGGTACCGGTTCATTAACTATAAACGGAGCTATGAACTGGAGCGGCGGCACCTTGAATTTGATAACTACGATTACCGCAACTGCCACCGTTACTCTTACCAATAATGTCGCTCTGAATGATGTATTCACGATTGAAGCCAATGGGAAATTGATTTGGAATGCAGGTAATATGTTATTCAATTCAGGAACCCTAAATAATAATGGATCTATCATTTTAAATAATGCAGTTGCCGCGTCGATGGCATCCAATACGGGTACCAACGCCGTAAATAACAACAGCGGGGGTGTGTTTACCAAAAACAGTGGCGCAGGAACCTTCACTACCGGTATTAATATTACAAATACGGGTCTTATCAATGGTGTGGGCACATTTATTTTTAATACCGGGTTTACTAACTCTGGCACTATTGCTCCGGGACTTTCGCCGGGCATACTCAATGTTAACGGAGTGGCTCCTTTCAGTACGAATAGTGTGCTGCATATTGAGCTCATGGATGGAAGCGGTGCAGGCACGGGCCATGATCAGATGCAAAGAGCCGGCAACCTCACATTAACCGGCACCCTGACTGTGGTTGAAACCGGAACAGTACCGGGTGGAGATTATATAGTGGTATCACTCACTTCAGGTACGATCACGGGTACATTCACCACAACAAATCTGCCCGCAGGATATTCAGTTATTTATAATAGCAATAATGTAATAGTAAGAAAAGGTTCTTTGACCACATGGTATCGTGATCTTGATAATGATACTTATGGTGATCCGAATAATACAACCCAGGCTGCAACCCAACCTGCCGGATACGTAGCAAATAACACTGATTGTAATGATAACGACAACACAGTTTATCCCGGCGCACCCGAATTATGTGATGGCAAGGATAATGATTGTGATACGCAAATTGATGAAGGTGTAACCACAACTTTTTACCGTGACCAGGATGGTGATGGATTTGGAAATCCTGCAGTAACACAACAAGCTTGTTTAGCACCGGCAGGATATGTTGCAAATAATACCGATTGCAATGATAACAACGCAAATATTTTCCCTGGTGCAAATGAAACATGTAATGGCATAGATGATGATTGTGATGGACAAATTGATGAAGGAGTAACCACCACCTTCTACCAGGATCTTGATGGTGATGGTTTTGGGAACCCGGCTGTTGCTCAACAGGCATGTACAGCACCCGCCGGTTATGTGAGCAACAATACAGATTGTAATGATAACAATGCTGCCATCAATCCAAACACCGTTTGGTATCTCGATGCAGACAATGATAATTATTATACCGGCAGTGGGATAACGCAATGTACCAGTCCGGGCGCCGGATACAAATTCACCGGGTTAACTGCTGGCGGTGATTGTAATGATAATAATGTAAACATTCATCCCGGCGCAACTGAAGTTTGCAATAACATTGATGATGATTGCGACGGGCAAATTGATGAAGGGGCGCAACCGGTTACCTGGTACCAGGACAATGATGGAGATGGCTTTGGAAATCCATCCGTCACTCAATCGTCCTGTACGCAACCGGCAGGATATGTTTTAACTAATACTGATTGCAATGATAATAATACTAACATTAACCCCAATGCAACGGAAGTATGTAATGCTGTGGATGATGATTGTGATGGGCAAGTTGATGAAGGAGTAACAACCACATTCTATCGTGATCTTGATGGTGATGGTTTTGGGAACCCGGCTGTTACTCAACAGGCATGTACAGCACCCGCCGGTTATGTGAGCAACAATACAGATTGTAATGATAACAACGTAAATATTTTCCCTGGTGCAAATGAAACATGTAATGGTTTAGATGATGATTGTGATGGACAAATTGATGAAGGAGTAACCACTACCTTCTACCAGGATCTTGATGGTGATGGTTTTGGGAACCCGGCTGTTACTCAACAGGCATGTACAGCACCTGCCGGTTATGTGAGCAACAATACAGATTGTAATGATAACAATGCTGCCATCAATCCAAACACCGTTTGGTATCTCGATGCAGACAATGATAATTATTATACCGGCAGTGGGATAACGCAATGTACCAGTCCGGGTGCCGGATACAAATTCACTGGTTTAACTGCTGGCGGTGATTGTAATGATAATAATGCAAACATTTACCCGGGCGCAACTGAAGTCTGTAACAATATTGACGACGACTGCGACGGGCAAATTGATGAAGGTGCACAACCTGTTACCTGGTACCAGGACAACGATGGAGATGGCTTTGGTAATCCATCCGTCACTCAATCGTCCTGTACCCAACCAACAGGCTATGTGTTAAATAATACAGATTGCAATGATAACAATGTTAACATCAACCCCCATGCAACGGAACTATGTAATGGTGTGGATGATGATTGTGACGGGCAAGTTGATGAAGGAGTAACAACCACATTCTATCGTGATCTTGATGGTGATGGCTTTGGAAATCCCGCCGTCACACAACAGGCATGTTCTGCACCTGCGGGATATGTTGTAAATAATACGGATTGCAATGATAATAATGCAACTATTTATCCCGGGGCAACCGAAGTATGCAATGGTGTGGATGATGATTGTGACGGCCAGATTGATGAAGGAGTGACAACTACTTTTTACCAGGATTTTGACGGTGATGGTTTTGGAAATCCTTCAGTAACGCAACAGGCTTGTTCCGCACCGGCAGGCTATGTTGCGAATAATTCGGATTGCAATGATAATAATGCAAACATCCACCCTGGAGCAACTGAAGCATGCGGCAATGGCACGGACGATGATTGTGACGGGCAAACAGACGAGGGTTGCGGCGGAGCAGATAATGACGGTGATGGATTCACCGTTGCTCAGGGTGATTGTAATGATAATGATAACACCATTTATCCCGCTGCTCCGGAATTATGCGATGGAAAGGATAATGATTGTGATGGCTTGATTGATGAAGATTTCCTGGCAACTGCATGGCGAAGCAAACAAAGCGGCAACTGGGATGATGCATCAACCTGGGAAGTCACTATCTGTGGATTATGGCAAACAGCTAACAATGTACCTCCGGCAAATGCAATTGTAACCATACAGCATGGTCATACCGTAACAATTAATGCAAATGCATCGGCTGGCCAAATAACTATTGACAATGGCGGTCATTTAATACTTGCAACAGGTACATTGATAATAACAGGAGAACTGAAAATTGATGCCGGAGGCAGATTCTCTTTCCAAAATGGAACAATAGTCAATCTTCAAAACAATGGGCAAATAAATAACTATGGATTGGTGACAGGTAATGTTTCTGCGGGTAACTCTGTGACAATAGTAGGAACAGGCAATATTGCAAATGCCTTGAACAATAAACCGGGTGGTGTAAGTGAATTTATAGGTGCAGGAAAGTTTTTATTAAATCAAAGCAATGTGAATAATGAAGGTGACTTTACAGTGGCAATGCCTGAAACGGAGATCAGCGGACAAAACTCCAGTTTGAAAACAATGGCGGGTGGTATTATAAGATATCCGCAAGGTGGAAATGTGAGGGGCAATGGAAAGTTTGAGTTAAGAGGGAATTCTATTAATGGCACACAAAGGACTAACACGGACATATTTGCAAGACTAGAGATAGATAAAGAATTTGTGATATGGGGTCCCACATTCTACAGTGCTATTGCTACGGCCATCGCGATTATTACGCCTGCTACTGCTCATTTTCGAACTCGGTTATCGAATTGGGAAATCCACAACAATAATCAGTTCTTTGTTCCAGTAACGACAGAACCGGGTTCTGGAACAAATGGATACCCGGGCAGTTCCATTTATGCCCATTACGGATGGGCAATATATGGTAACTCATATTGGAATGGAACTTCAGTTTATTGGTATGACAGTTGGTCTGTTTACGGGAATTTCAATTCTACTTCATCAACATGGAGACAGATGGTAACAGCAAAAAGTTTTCGTTGTCCTTTGTCTTCACATGTAGGTTTTTATGGGAATAATTTCCTAACCAGAGAGCCAACAGCTACAGGCGGTAGTTATAATTTTGAAGGAAATGTCCTCATAAATGATATTTTTACTGTAGACAATGTAGTTGATTTTAAAGCAGGCGCCTTTATTAATGTTGCTGATAATACAAAGTTTGTTATTGAAGTTAATGGCGGAATTACCAATGGAGGAACGGTGAGCTGCAACAATGTTTCGGTAAACTATACAGGAAACATCGACAGACCGGGATGCATTAATCGAACAGGAGGCGTTTGGACAGTAAACAGATTAACAACAGGCTGTCATATAACGAATAATTCAGGTGGTATTTTTGAATTCGCTGAACTAATTTATTCGGCTACGTTAGGAATTAATCCAAGATTTGTAAATAATGGGAGTACTAACATCAAGGGTATTGGGCTGGTATCAGGCCCAGGAGAGTTTTTCTCAATAGGCGGGAATGTGAATGGATCTGCGATTTATGATCATGACGTGACATCGTTTTTCTCCAATGCAACTCAAACGGGTGATAAGGTGACCTATCTTGGCGAAACTACTTTTGCCGGCACTACCAATCATGTTCATGCTGACGTAGATTCAGGCCCTAATAACAGAACCAATTTTGAGGGGAATGGTACATCGACTTTTTATGAAGCGGCAAACTTTGAAAGGGTTAATCTAAACGGCAATAGCAATCTGAAACTTGGTGCCAGAGTAACTGTTAGAAATAAATTTTTTGTGGGCGAGGGAAATCACAAGATCACCCCAATAGATGAAAATGACGCAGAGCTTTACATTCCAAACACTCCCGACATAGGACAGACTGAAGTCGATCAATCCGCCATTTTGGAACTTAATGTGTTCTTAAATTCATTGAGTACGGTTTCTGGTTCGGGCAAAGTTTTAGCAGATGTAGTATCACGTTATCGTGAATTCGGATCCCTGGAACCTGGTTTTTCGCCGGGCGTTTTCACATTGGGTTTGATCAATCCTTCCGATGTTTTAGTTCTTCCGCAAAGCACAGTTCTGAAAATTGAGCTGCAAGATCCAAATTTACCAGCCGGCGAAGGTTTCGACAGGTTGCATGTTACCAGTAATCTCAATCTCAATGGCAGTTCACTCCATGTAGTTGATGTACCGGAGATACCGGTTGGAAGTTCATTTATTGTGATCACATCTGAGGGAACTATTACCGGAAAGTTTGGTACTGAAAACCTGCCTGTCGGCTGGAAAATCAAATATAATGAGAACAACGTGGAACTGATAAAAACTTCCATCTGCAATGGGGTTACTGCAGGTATCACTGTGTTGGGCAATAAAACAAAATGCCCGTTAACCATGCAAGCCAACCCGGGCGGGCCCAATGCGAGTTATCAATGGCGTAAAAATAATATCATCATTAATGGCGCTACCGACAGAAGATATACTGGTACAACATCAGGAAGCTATACAGTTCAGGTAACTACCAACAATGGCTGTGTGGATATGTCCGATCCGGTTGTGATCACATCCTGTCCATTAGACGGATTAAGGATTTATACAAATGTTGACATTATTAATAGTGACAGGCCAATACTACAACGAAATACTTTACAAATTTATCCTAACCCCTCTCCGGGTGAAGTAACCATTCAATTAAACGAAGAAAAATATTACTCCGGCGAAGCCACTTTACAACTTTTAACATTGCGGGGCCAGATTTTAATGACTCAACAGTTACATGTATCGAAGGGAAAATTCTATTATAGGTTACGTTTTAACAACAAATGGGAAGATAATCTGTACATGGTGAAAGTAATTGTCAACAATAGAATTTATACGGGTAAAATAATTAAAATGAAACCATAACCGATAATCCCTGCTACGCCTAAAAAAGCTCCGGCAACTGACCGGAGCTTTTTTTATTGCTTCTTCGCTGTCTTTGTAAAATTATACGCCAGCGTTGTTCTATAATTTTTTGTTTGCGTTGTATTGAATGATCGAACTTCAAAATTTGACCCGTATGTATGACTATTGGTGACCTGGTTGCGGAAAGGATCGATGAAATTAAGAGTGACAATAAACTTTTTATTAAAGAATTTCTTTTG
>DASVAM010000214.1:0-7446 GCA_036376375.1 Chitinophagaceae bacterium | reverse complement strand
TGTGGTAAAGGGGGATTGATCACAATTGAAAAAGTAGATGTGCTTTATTACAACCCGAAAAAATAAACTACAAATAATAAATTCCATTTTAATTGAATTAACTTCAAACAGTAAACTTTACCGGTATGCTTACTGTTTATCATCCGTGGCATGGGGCACACTATGGTGAAAATGCCCCGTTAGCTGTAAATGCAGTTATTGAAATTCCAAAGGGAAGCCGCTCCAAATATGAAGTGGACAAGCCGACTGGCCTGTTACGACTCGATCGCGTTATCTATTCATCCTTCCATTATCCCATCAACTATGGCTTTATACCTCAAACTCTCGGGCAAGATGGAGATCCGCTTGACATACTTGTATTTTGTTCCCAATCGATCCAACCCCTTTGCCTGGTGGAAGCAAACGTGATTGGCAATATGCAGATGATGGACCAGGGCCAGGTAGACGATAAGATCATTGCTGTAGCGGCAGATGATCCGGCCGTTAATCATATCAGGAGTGTAAAAGAATTTCCGCCACATATTATTACGGAACTGAGGAATTTTTTTGAACAATACAAAGTATTGGAAAATAAAAAAGTGGTGATCGACAATTTCCAGGATAAAGAAACCGCTATGAAAGTGATCGATGCCGCAATTGCTTTTTACAAAGAGCATTTCAAAACAAAAAGTGGTGGATAATTGATATGCTATCTCCCGATCAAAATATTATACAACAGAAAATGACAGCACAAATTATTTTAACTGTAATTATTATCGGTATTGCCGCCGGGATACTTAGCGGCCTCGTTGGTGTTGGAGGAGGAATCATCATGGTGCCCGCCCTTGTATTCTTCCTGCATTATAACCAGCACCAGGCGCAGGGAACATCATTAGGAGTACTTACTTTGCCCGTGGTGATCGTGGCTTCCTTGTATTATTATTACCAATGTAAAAAAATGGGTACGCCAATGGATCTTAGGGTCATTGGTCTCCTGGCCGCGGGATTTGTGGCCGGTGCCTATTTCGGAAGTAAGCTGGCGATATCGTTACCCACTGAGACTCTTAAGAAAATTTTTGCTATAATTCTTTTCTATACTGCTTTTAAAATGTTAGGTTGGGATGCCGCAATTTTTAAATGGGTAAAGGGAATTTTTGCATGAGAAAATTATTTACGTTCCTTTTTATTATTATCGCTTTCAGTACTTATAGCCAGGATGCTATCCAAATGATCTCAAAAAATTATTTCCGGGCTCATCCTTTCGATTCCAAATTCAGCACCTTTATCCTGAACCTGCAACGGGACCCCTGGTTCACTACCAAAGAATTTAATCGCAGGACTGATTCAACATTTTTCTATCTAACCGGTGATTACAAAAATTTTAATCCTTTTCGTTTTACGCCGAAAAAATTGAAACTGATCGTAGCAGAAGAACAAATAGCGTATGCAGACTCTTTGCGTACACTTGACACGATCATAAATCTCCAACTGATCGGGATAATCGATACAAATACGGCCAGCAGCAAGCTGGTTGAAAAAGAATTCAAAAGATTTCATCAGTCACAGTCAAAACGATTTGATGATTTCGCACATAAAACCCTCGGCGGAAACCAGGCCATCACCGGCGAGATGAATAGCTATTTTATTTATCCCTATTCAATTGCCCCTGTCACTGCTGCGTGGGGCCCTATGCCAACTTCAAAAGAATACAGCTTTGTTCTCACTGTTCGATTTAAAGTTGCACAGAACCAGGCAATTTACATCACTCAACCCGGAGAGTTCAAAGGTTTGTGAAAAAGCGCTTTTCCCGCATCATAGAAATTGAAATTAGCTATTTTCATCCCGTGAACTCAAAACTGCACAAACATATAAGCGACCAGGAATTACTCGGGAGGTTTTATACTGACCATGATAACCAGTGGCTCGGAATTCTGTTCGAGCGATACACGTTGCTTTTGTTGGGTGTCTGCATGAAGTATCTGAAAAACGAGGAGCTGGCAAGAGATAGCGTTCAACAGATCTTCCTTAAAGCCATCACAGAATTACAAAAGTACCGGGTTGAGTATTTTAAAAGCTGGATATATATGGTGGCAAAAAATCATTGCCTGATGCAGTTAAGAGACAGGCCCGGTAAAAATACCGTAGAGGTAAAAGAAACGATTGCAGCTGAAGCAGTTGAAATCGACAAAGAAAGTTTACTATTAAATGAAAAGACGTACGAGTATATGATTGACGCATTGAAAGAATTGAATGCTGACCAACAACTATGTGTAACTTTGTTTTACATGGAAAAAAAAAGCTACCAACAGATAACGGAACAAACCGGCTATAGTATGATGCAGGTAAAAAGTCATATACAAAACGGCAAAAGGAACCTGAGAATCCTGATCGAAAAAAAATTGAGTCATTAAATGTCGGACAAGTTAAAAGACATATTATCTCATTTATCGTCAGAAATTGACCAGGAAACCTTGTTGAAATACCTGGAGGGTCGCTTATCACATGAGCAACGCAATGATGTAGAAAAGAAAATGATGGCATCTGATTTTAATGACGATGCAATGGAAGGTTTACAGGAGATAAAGAATAAAGAAAAGATCTCATCACTCGTGGAGCAGCTTAACCGTGATCTTCAGAAGAAACTTGAAAAGAAAAAGAAAAAAAGAGAAAAACTTCGCTTTAAAGATCAGCCCTGGCTATATATTGCCGTCTTTATCATTCTATTGCTCATTATTATAAGTTATATCATCATACACAGAATGTTACAACAACCGTGAGAAACATATTTGGTTTCCGGTATAGTTTTGGTGTACCTTTTATAGACATTTGTTTTGCTCCTTTAAAAAAATGTTTATGGCTATTTTACACCAACTTGACAAATGGAGCACCACCCACCCAAGGTTATTGTTACTACTTCGTGCTGCATTGGGTATTGCTCTAACCTCCAAAGGCATCTCTTTTATGAGTGATATTATGTCGCTAAAAGCTTTATTAGCGCAAAGCGGTTTTTCGTTTTTACCGGATTGGGTTGCGCTGGTCATTACATGGATACATTTGCTGTGCGGCTTTTTGATTACAATAGGATTGTTTACACGACTCTCCGCCCTGATACAAATACCAATTCTTATCGGAGCGGTGATCATTAATGTATCAGGCGGGATATTTACGCCCGGTTCAGAATTAGTATTTTCATTGCTTATCCTGGTATTACTTGTATTTTTTCTTTTCGAAGGGGGTGGCGAGCTATCGTTGGATAGGTTTATTAAAACTCATCTTATTTAGACAAGTTAGATCGCCTGCAGTTGATGTTTTTCTTTTCTAAATACTGAATAACTGATAAACACACTTCCCAACATAAAAATGGCGCCTAAAAAGAAAGCTGCGCCGGGAAAATAAAACGGAGCATTCTTATTTGTGAAATAAGCAAATAGGTTATTCATGATCAGGGGACCAATGATCGATGTAAGACTCATAAGACCGGTTAATGCACCTTGCAACGCTCCTTGTTCATTTTGTTTGACGTGTCCGGCCATTGTTGATTGCAGTGCCGGACCGGCAATCCCTCCCATACAATAAGGGACCACGAAAACAAACATCATCCATCCTTGCGTTGCAAACGCGAATAACACCAGACCCAATGTATAAAGCAACAACCCCAGGTAAATACTTTTTTCGTTGCCCAGTCTCGGGTTCACGATGCGGGTTAAGCCCGCTTGTACAAATCCTACCAATGCCCCCACAACTGCTAGGGAAATACCCACCAGTTTTTCAGACCAATGAAAGCGATACATGGTGAAATAATTCCAGTTACCTTGTACTGACATGGCAGCGAGATATATCAAAAAGTAACAAAGAGCCAATCCTGCAATGGCAGGGGCTTTTCGCAAAAATCTCAGGGAGCCGATGGGGTTTGCTCGTTTCCATTCAAAAGGTCTGCGATGTTCTTTATCTAAAGATTCCGGCAAAACAAAATATCCGTATAAAACATTTAATAAACATAGTCCCGCTGCAGCATAGAATGGTGCCCTGATACCTAAGCCGGCCAGCAAACCACCTAATGCGGGGCCAAGGATAAATCCCAATCCAAATGCGGCGCCGATCATACCAAAATTTTTTGTCCTTGTTTCGGGAGTGCTAATATCAGCGATGTAAGCGGCTGCGGTTGTAAAACTTGCTCCCGTGATACCAGCGATCACACGACCAATAAACAGAAAACCATACGTTGGCGCCAGGGCCTGGAAAATATAATCAATCGCAAATCCAAATAATGAAAATAATAAAATTGGCCGGCGACCAAAACGGTCACTAAGATTTCCAATGATCGGGGCGCAAAGGAATTGTGTGAATGCGTATGCAAATAGTAGCCAGGCTCCATAAGTGCTGGCTTCATTTATTTGTATATTTTTTAACTCGGCAATTAATTTGGGCATTACCGGAATAATGAGCCCCCAGCCCATCACATCCATTAATAGAGTAATGAAAATGAAATTAATAGCTGCCCGTCTTGGTTGTATCATTTTCCTGGTCTTGTTTTTCAAAGTTGCAGAACAATCAGTAATAAAAAAAAATCAGAATGCGGCATCATTATTGTCAATCTGGGTTGTTCAAAAAATTTAAGAAAACTCGTCTTTTTTGATCTCGTATTTATTCGTTTTAAATCAGGCGTGGAAAAAAAGTTCAATGAGAATCATTGAATTGAATTTTGAATAGTGCATTTACTAGTGCATTATGCTATGCGATCCGGTTGATGGTTTCTATTTTTAATCCGTTGAATCAATCTCCTATGGCGACCTTTCCCGTTCCGGAAATGAAAAGCCAAAGACAACCGTACCCCCGGAAATTTTTTTAACGATCTATTGTCCGATACTCCTGTGATTAATTTTTCGAGTTAGAAATCCAACACCTTGGGTCGGCATTGTTTTACTCTAAAAATCTAAAACGATGTTGAACAGGAAACAAACAAGGACAGTATCTTTTGTATTACTATTTTTCATTTTCGTTCTGAGATCAAATGGAGGAACAAATCCCCTTACGCTGAAAGATCCTTCCTATAACGATTCGATTATTTTATCCGTCGCAGCTAAATCAACATTATCAATTCCTGAAGTTCCGTTGCATCATTCAATGGGAAAATTTGTACAGGATTATACTGAAGATTATACAGAATTATTTGAAAATCTAAAGCTGAATAAAGGTGGTTATCTGAAAACCATCGATAAGGTGTTTACTCAATACGAGATTCCTATTGAGCTAAAATACCTGGCGATCATCGAATCAAAACTTAAGACGAATGCCAGGTCTGGCGTTGGCGCAGTTGGTGTTTGGCAATTTATGCCAACAACTGCAAAAACATATGGATTGAAGATCACCGCAAAATATGACGAACGCCAGCACTTATGGAAGAGCAGCGTAGCGGCCGCAAAATACCTGACTTTCCTCTATGAGATGTTTGAAGACTGGCTGTTGGTGGTAGCAGCCTATAACAGCGGGCCGGGTCATGTGCTGAATGCGATTAAAAAATCAGGAAGCAGAAGTTTCTGGAAGCTTCAGCATTTTTTGCCGAAAGAAACCAGACTGCATGTAAAAAGATTTATTGCGACTCACTACTATTTTGAAGATGGCGGAAGCCTTGTAACCCTTGGTAAAGCAGAAACAGAAAAATATTTGAAAAAACTAGAAGAGTTTAATGCAGAAAATAACTCAGGTAATGAGGCAAATGATACAAGTCCCGCAGCGGTTGTCAGCCAATGGGTGGCAGTTGTCAACAATGAAAACAAATTACAATTGATGCTAAAAAAATAACAACCAAAATGATCGCTGAAACACTCGCAATAGCGTTAATGATACCGGCAGGCAGTGCCGACGTTTTCTCGCTCAACTGAATTTGCAGGCTTTGAAATTTTGGGCAGGGTTAAATAAGGTTAATCTGATTGATAAAGATTAAACCCAAATTTGTACTTTTAGTCACAGCCACGCAACAAGCCATTATGCCAACTAAAAAGATCGGGGTTATTCTTTTCCTGGTAATTTCTGTTACCCTGCTAATTATTGCGTGTAGTAAAAATGAAACAGGCACGGAAGATCCCGTGGCCAACTACTTAAACCTTCCGGCAGCTCCTCTTAATTATTCCAATCCCGCATTGCCCTTTTATTTATCTGCGCCGCCGGTACAAGGACAAATAAATACGCCGACTAACAATCAAATAACGGATTTCGGAGCCACATTAGGTCGTGTTTTATTTTACGATAAAACGCTTTCAAAGAATAAGACAATTTCATGCGCAAGTTGTCATCAGCAAGAAAATGCATTCTCCGATCTTACTGTAGTAAGTAAAGGTTTCGATGGCGGGTTGACGGGAAGAAATTCAATGTCATTGATCGATGCGAAATATTACCCGGTTGGTAGATTTTTTTGGGATCAACGGGCAGCGACACTTGAACAACAAGTTCTAATGCCGATACAGGACCCGGTAGAAATGGGATTAACACCTGACGAGCTGGTCAAGAGAGTAAAAGACCAACCTTATTACCCGCCCCTATTCACACAAGCTTTTGGTGCAGGCACCATCAACAGTGATCTTATTTCAAAAGCGCTTTCTCAATTTGTCAGATCTATAGTTTCTTACCAATCAAAATATGACCAGGGTCGATCAAGCTTTTCCGGTATACAGCCCCCACCACCCGATGCACCTTTCACAAACTTTACGGCGCAGGAAAATCGCGGTAAAACGATCTTTCTATCACCTCTTGGCGGTTGCGCGCCCTGTCATGGTTCCGAGACTTTTACAGCGCCTGAAGCAAAAAACAATGGCCTTGACGCAACGGTCACAGACCCTGGATTTGGGGCCGTCGCTCCCATTCCTGCAAATAATGGATTGTTCAAAGTCACTTCTTTAAGAAATGTTGAATTGACAGCTCCTTATATGCATGATGGAAGATTTGCAACTCTTGAACAGGTAGTCGAGCATTATAACAGCGGAGTAAAAAATCATCCGAACCTGTCTATCCAATTAAAGCAGCCAAATGGTCAACCGCGACTATTGAATCTTTCGGCCGCTGACAAGGCTGCGCTGGTTGCTTTTCTAAAAACACTGACTGACAGAAATGTTATTACAGATGTGAAATATTCAAACCCGTTTAAATAAAAGCGTTAATCGATTACTTTTCTTTCTCATACGTTCCTTAACGGTTTTTCGGCACGATTGATAAAATTCCTACATTTAATGTTCCCAAAACTGGACTTATAATGAGAACTTTTTTATTGCTGGCTATTCTCCTGTCCTTTGTGTCGCTATCGAAAGCTCAATTGCGGTTGCCTGCAATTATTTCATCGGGTATGGTGCTCCAACAGAATGACTCAGCCAGCTTATGGGGCTGGGGAAACCCGGCAGAAAGGATACTGGTCACCACAAGCTGGAATGGAAAAACTGATACTACAACCGTAAACAATCGGGCCAACTGGAAAAT
>DASVAM010000202.1:0-27944 GCA_036376375.1 Chitinophagaceae bacterium | reverse complement strand
CTTCTCCCCTTCCAGTTTGGACGCTCCATAAACGTTCATCGGATCGGTTGGAAAATTTTCTGTGTAAGGATAGGTTGCCTCACCATTGAAAACATAATCGGTAGAAACATGAATAAAATTCGTTTTGTGTTCTTTGCATACCGAAGCAAGCACTCCTACTGCTTCTCCATTAACTAAAAAAGCCAGGTCCTTTTCGGATTCAGCTTTATCAACGGCCGTATAGGCGGCACAATTGATGCAAAAGCCTGGTTTCAGTGTGGCAAAAAAATGTCTTACTAATTCAAACTGATGAATGGGCATGTCTTCTTTTGAAAGAAAAACAAACTGGTATTGCGGATTTGAAGAAGACAATTCCCGGAGTTCCGTCCCCAATTGCCCGTTCACGCCCGTTACCAATATTTTTGGCTTATCACTCATCCTTTATATTCAAAGTTGTTCCTGGAATTCGCAATCAAAGGAAGTTGTTTATCCTTTTCAGAAATGATCTCTTTTCCTGCCGGAATTTTCCAATCGATATTCAAGGAAGGATCATTGTATAAAATGCCTCCTTCGCTTTCTTTGTTATAAAACGAGTCGCATTTATAAAATACTTCCGCATGTTCGCTTAACACAGAAAAGCCATGAGCAAAACCGGCAGGTACGAATAATTGCTTTTTATTTTCGGCTGAAAGCTCAATTGAAAAACTTTTCCCAAAAGTCGGGGAGCCCTTTCGTATATCAACGGCCACGTCTAATATCCTTCCCACCAAGACTCTTATCAGTTTTACCTGTGCATATGGATCCAGCTGGTAATGCAGGCCGCGGATAACCCCGTATTGCGATGATGATTGATTGTCCTGCACAAAATCAATGTCGATGCCTGCTGACCTGAAAGTTTGAAGATTGAACGACTCAAAAAAATATCCGCGACTATCTTCGAAGACTTTAGGTTCAAAAACAAGCAGGTTGGGTATGTCGGTTTGGATAAAGGGCATATTATAGACTCCAGTAAGTTCTCCTTTTTATTTTGTCACGGAATAAACCTTTCAGATCATAAATCACAGCGTGCGGTTTCGTGATCGACAAAAGATAGTCTTCATCCATTTTTTTGAATTGTTCATGTGATACTGCCAGTATAACTGCATCGTAATCCGTTCCATTGATTTCTGTCAGGCCAAATCCATATTCATGCATCACTTCATCAGAAGAAGCATGAGGGTCGTGAACATCCACATTTACAGAAAAGGATTGCAATTCTTTTACAACATCAGCCACTTTTGAATTCCTGATATCACTTACATTCTCTTTGAAGGTTGCACCAAGCACTAATACCCTTGACGACTGCACATTGTTCACATTTTTTGTAATATGCCGCACCACTTTTCTTGCAACATATAAAGACATGCCGTCATTAATATATCGGCCGGCTAGAATTACTTTTGAATCAAAACCAAGCTCACTTGATTTATAAGTCAGGTAATAAGGATCCACACCTATACAATGACCCCCTACGAGGCCGGGATAAAATTTTAAGAAATTCCACTTGGTTCCTGCCGCCTCCAGCACTTCGTAGGTATTGATATTCATCTTATCGAAAATGATCGAAAGCTCGTTCATCAAGGCAATGTTGAGGTCCCGTTGCGTGTTCTCGATGATCTTTGCTGCTTCAGCTACTTTTATGCAGGAGGCACGATGTACTCCTGCCGCGACGACCAACTCATAGGTTTTGGCAATTTCTTCCAACGAATCCGCATCACATCCCGAAACAACTTTTACAACTTTAGACAGCGTGTGTGTTTTATCACCCGGATTAATTCTTTCGGGAGAATAGCCCAATTTGAAATCTTTTATATTTTTTAATCCTGATAACTTCTCAATGATCGGCAAGCAATCTTCTTCCGTACACCCGGGGTAAACGGTCGATTCAAACACGACATAATCTCCTTTTTTCAAGACTTTTCCGATCGTTTCAGATGCTTTCTTTACCGGAGTAAGATCGGGTACATTGTGCTGGTCAACCGGAGTGGGTACGGCAACTATAAAAAATTTTGCGTCTTTTAATTCCTCCAGCTTCGAAGTAAAATGAATATCACAATTGGCAAAATCCTCCTTCACCAATTCATTGCTTGGATCAATACAGCTCCTCATCATTTCAACCCTTCCTTTATTGATATCAAAACCGATCACCGATATCTTTTTGGCAAATTCCAATGCGATTGGAAGCCCAACATATCCCAAACCGATCACTGCCAATTTTGCTTTTTTGTCAATTAACTCCTGGTACATCGTTCGTTTAAAGTTTATTAGTTTTCATACTCATAAAATAAATCCCAAATGATAAATTCCAAATGATAAATTCCAAATTCCTAATTCCTAATTACAAATCGCCTAACGCTTACTCACAAACTCCTTTGGTTGCCTGTTTAATTCTTCGGGGGCAAGTGATCTGAAATATTCATAGGTTAACTTCAGACCATCTTTTCTTGAAACTTTAGGCTCCCAGCCCAATAACTTTTTGGCCCTGGTGATATCGGGTTGCCTCTGTTTTGGATCATCAACTGGTAAAGGTTTGTAGATAATCTTTACTTTGTTGCCTGTTAATGCGAGGATCTCCCCGGCAAAATCTTTTAATGAAATTTCGTCCGGGTTTCCAACATTTACCGGCAGGTGGTAATCACTCATCAACAGGCGATAAATTCCTTCCACAAGGTCATTCACAAAACAAAAACTTCTTGTTTGCGACCCATCGCCAAACACGGTAAGATCTTGTCCGCGTAATGCCTGCCCTATAAAAGCCGGCAATGCCCTTCCATCATTCAATCTCATTCTTGGACCGTAGGTGTTAAATATCCGGACGATCCTTGTATCCACTCCATGAAAATTATGATAGGCCATGGTGATAGCCTCCATATACCGCTTTGCTTCATCATATACACCTCTTGGACCAACAGGATTTACGTTACCCCAATAGTCTTCATTTTGCGGATGCACTAAAGGATCACCATATACTTCACTTGTTGACGCCACTAACATTCTTGCTTTTTTTGCTTTGGCAAGGCCAAGACAATTGTGTGTGCCTAATGCCCCGACTTTTAGCGTCTGTATCGGAATTTTTAAATAATCTATCGGGCTTGCGGGAGATGCAAAATGCAGAAGGTAATCAAGCTTACCCGGTATCTCAATGTGTTTTGTAACATCATGCTCAATAAATGCAAAGTGGTCATTTGAAAAATGATGTTCTATGTTCTTTATATCCCCGGTGATCAAATTATCCATCGCGATAACGTGGTGGCCTTCCCTGATGAACCGATCACAAAGATGGGACCCTAAAAAGCCAGCAGCCCCTGTTATTAATGTCGTCTTTTTCTCCATAAACATTGGTTAAGGGACAATCGTTTTTCTTCCGATGCTTTCATAGTAAAAACCAAGGTCCTTCATTTGTGAAAGATCAAAAACATTTCTGCCATCGAAGATCACTTTGTTCTTCATTCGCTCGGTCATTTTATCAAAATCAGGGGTTCTGAACTCACTCCACTCGGTTGCAATGATCAATGCATCACAATTGATCAATGCATCGTATTGATTCTCGGTAAAACTGATCTTGTCTCCTATAATATCTCTCACATTCTTCATTGCTTCCGGGTCAAATGCAGCAATAGATGCGCCGGCTTTTACTAGCTCATCAATCAGATAGAGAGCCGGGGCTTCCCGTATATCATCCGTATTTGGCTTAAATGCCAGTCCCCACAACGCAATTTTCTTACCAGCAAGGCTATTGCTGAAATATTTTTTTATGCGGGGAATTAAATACACTTTCTGCTTTTCATTCACCTCCATCACCGCATCCAATATCCTGAAATCATATTGAACCTCGGATGCGGATCTTACGAGTGCCTGTACATCCTTCGGGAAACATGAACCCCCATAACCAATACCAGGAAACAAAAATCTTTTACCGATTCTTTCATCGGCTCCAATGCCACGGCGGACCATGTCCACATCAGCTCCCAATAGCTCACATAGCCTCGCTATCTCGTTCATGAAAGAGATCTTCGTAGCAAGAAATGAATTGGCAGCATACTTGGTGAGCTCCGCAGATTTTTCATCCATATAAATAACAGGATTTCCCTGGCGAACGAACGGTGCATACAGGTCACCCATTATCTTTCTTGCTCTTTCCGATTCTGTACCAATCACTACCCGGTCAGGTTTCATAAAATCTTCCACTGCTACTCCTTCCCGTAAAAACTCCGGGTTGCTGACAACATCAAACTCACATTGACAATTTTTAGCGATCACTTCACGTACCTTTTCCGCAGTACCAACCGGAACCGTGCTTTTATCAACGATCACTTTATAATCTTTCAGGATTTTCCCGAGCTCTTCGGCAACACCCAGGATATATTTCAGGTCCGCCGAACCATTCTCCCCGGGTGGAGTCGGTAAGGCAAGAAAAATAACTTTTGCATCAGCAATTCCTTCTTCAAGTATCGTCGTAAATTTTAATCTTTCTTCACGCTGATTTCTTAAGAATAATTTTTCCAGGCCGGGTTCGTAAATAGTGATCTGCCCGCCGGATAACTTTTCAACCTTGTTTTTATCAATATCAACGCAGGTCACAGTATTTCCGGTTTCTGCGAAACAGGTACCTGTTACCAATCCAACATATCCTGTTCCAACGACAGCTATTTTCATACGCAGGGTTTATCTATTTATGTATTCCAAAACTTTTGTTGTGATAAAATTCAATTGCTCATTATCCATTTCTGTATGGATGGGCAGTGAGATCACTCTTTCGGTAAGCCAATCAGTGACCGGAAGCGAAACTTTTGCAGTCTCATAATGAGAAAACATTTGCTGCTGATGGCCCGGTACGGGGTAGTAGATCATTGACGGAATGCTGTGTTCGGCAAGAAACGCATTTAATCCGTCGCGATCCACATTATTAAGCACCAGCGTATACTGATGAAATACATGCGTACAGTAAGATGCCCGGTAAGGTGTTGTGATCTTTGGATTATCGGCGAAGGCCTGATCATAAAAATCCGCTACCGCTTGTCTTGCTTGTATATATTCATCAAGATGTTTAAGCTTGATATTTAAGACAGCCGCCTGGATCGTATCAAGCCGGCTATTACAGCCAACGATTTCATAATAATATCTTTTGCGCTGACCATGATTGGCAACCATCTTCATTTTATCCGCCAATGCATCATCATTGGTGAAAATGGCACCGGCATCACCGTAAGCCCCAAGGTTTTTTGAAGGGAAAAAAGACGTAGTCCCAATATGACCGACTGTGCCTGTTTTCTTGCGATTCGCCGAAGGCGAAGAAGCAATTCCGTCCCTGGAAAAATAATCACCTCCAATTGCCTGCGCATTATCTTCTATAACAACCAGGTTATGTTTTTTTGCAATCGCCATTATTTCATCCAGCGGAGCTGAATGTCCATACAGATGAACCGGCACGATGGCCTTTGTCCTTGGAGTGATTGCTTTTTCCAAAGCTGAAGGATCCATGCAAAAGGTCTTCGGATCAACTTCAACAAAAACTGGCGTGAGCCTCAATAAAGCGATCACTTCTGTAGTTGCAATAAAAGTAAACGAAGGTGTGATCACTTCATCGCCCGGCTTCAGATCCAAAGCCATCATGGCAATTTGAAGCGCGTCGGTTCCATTCGCGCAGGGAATAACATGCTTAACGCCGAGATACGATGAAAGATTATCCGCAAACTCCTGGACAGGTTTTCCATTAATAAAAGCTGTGCTTTCAATCACACTCAGTACTGCGTTGTCTACTTCCTTCTTTATTTTATGATACTGCCTTTTCAGGTCAACCATCTGGATAGGATGCATGGCATTTCCGGATTTCGGTCCCGATAGCTGTCGGGAAACGGTTTTAGATTCTTTTTCTGAGATCAATTTTTGTTTAACGGACGCAAAAATAATGAATTAAAGATAGTTTATGAGTTTGCCGTTACATTTGTTATTCGGACCGGATCGGATAAATTTTAATGAATGGCATTATTCTTTTACAATATTTTCTTAGCGCTATACCGGGCGGGGATTGGCATAGCATCCCTTTGGAATACAAAGGCCAAACTGTGGGTCGAAGGAAGAAAAAATGGATTGGAAAAGATAACTCATAGTCTAAAAAAAACGGATTCTCCAATAGTGTGGGTCCATTGTTCGTCGCTGGGAGAGTTTGAACAAGGAAGGCCTGTAATAGAAAAGATTAGCTCCAAATATCCGGACTCAAAGATACTGCTCACGTTTTTTTCGCCTTCGGGATATGAAATAAGAAAAGACTACAAAGGGGCCGACTGGGTACATTATCTGCCCCTGGATTCAAAAACAAATGCAAAACAATTCCTCGATCTTGTTAACCCGTCACTTGTCTTTTTTGTTAAGTATGACTATTGGTATCATTACCTGGCCGAATGTAAAAGGAGAAATATCGCATTATTGTTGGTTTCAGGAATTTTCAGAACGGACCAGGCTTTCTTTAAATGGTATGGCGATCTTCATCGTAAAATGCTGAGTTGCTTTTCTCATTTTTTTGTGCAGGACAAGGAATCTTCTGATTTATTACGATCCACTAATATCGTTAATGTCACCGTCGCCGGCGACACAAGATTTGATCGTGTTTTTGAAATAGCCCAAAACTTTCAACCGATCGATGAAATAGAAAAATTTTGCAGTAACTCCCGGGTGTTGATCGCAGGCAGCACATGGCCGGAAGATGAAAAGATCATTAAACATGCATCAACCAGATTTTCCGATCTGAAAATCATTATCGCCCCGCACGAGGTACATAAAGAACATATTGATCAATTGAGATTGATGTTTCCGGGCGCCATCCTTCACTCACAACTCTCCAAACGGGTCTCCGAAGGAGTCCTTGCGGACCATTCAGACATCATCCCAGGTTCCCGGCCCATATCCTCAAACATTCTCATTATAGATAATATCGGGATGCTTTCAAGGCTTTATCGTTATGCAACCATCACTTATGTCGGTGGCGGATTTAACAAGGGCATTCATAATACATTGGAGGCAGCGGTTTACGGTAAACCGGTTTTATTTGGTCCGAACTATAAAAAATTTAAAGAGGCAATTGGATTAATTGAAAATGGTGGCGGGGCCTGTGTTGATTCAAGTAGCCATTTCCAGGCTATACTGCAGAAATTTCTAAGTGATAAAACCGAACTTGACCGCTGCGGTAAAAATTCGTTTGAGTTTGTAGAACGAAATAAAGGAGCCACTGAAAAAATTATTACCTACACCGAAGCAAACCGCCTTTTGACCAACTGGTAAAAATGCTTTACGACCTCCCTTGAATCATCCCAACCAAGCTTGATCATTAATTCACGGTTCATCCAATACTCGGCCTCCGGGTAAATATTGAAACTATTGATCGTTTTTATGCTTCGCTCATACATCGGTTCGTCTCCACGGAACAATTCGCTTATGAAAACAAAGCGGTCATTTATACCGATGCCTTTACGCAGGTCGCGAATTGGCATATCCTTTAATGAATGCATTATTTCTGTCCTGTTTTCTTTCAACCGGTCATTAAGCGATTCCTGGCGACCGACCGTTTCGTTTACTTCTTTTGGAATTTTATGTTGTGAAAATGTCGGGATCTCATTCATCGGATCAAAATGAATATCGAGCTGGTTATTATTTTTTGTTTTTGCTTTTGGTGCCGGATAAGCCTCCTGTACTTCTTCCCGTATTTCCTCCGGTTCTCTTTTTTTGCCGGCAGCAGGTGCAACGGAAACAGGCGTCGGCAAAACAACTGACACTTTTGATGTGCCTAATGTTCTTACGGATGTTTTTTGACGTTGGTTCAATTCTGATTGTAATAATTGAACGGTGAGCTGTATCTGTGATATGTCTGCCTGTAGATTTACCTGTTCCTGCAGGCGGTTAATCAGTGTCTGAATTCTTTCCATTTGTTTATACTACTTTTGACCGCGGATAAAAGATTTTAAAATTTTACGGATACTCACAAATATTGTTCCGTCTTTAAATTTACAAACAGTTTACCAACAATTATAGTCAACGCCAGATTTTAACGATGTTTATTGAACCCAACATTAGAGGAGACCGCCGGGGATGGATCGAAGTCATCTGCGGATCAATGTTTAGTGGCAAAACTGAAGAGCTGATCCGACGCTTAAAAAGAGCCAAGATTGCCAATCTGAAAGTAGAAATATTTAAGCCGGCAATTGACGTTCGATATGATGAAATAAAAATAGTCTCGCATGATGAGAATGCGATACAATCCACGCCGGTAGACAATTCGCAGAAGATCTTATTGCTGGCACAGGACGTTGATGTCGTTGGCGTTGATGAAGCTCAGTTTTTTGACCCTGAGATCGCAAATGTCTGCGATGAGCTTGCTTTTCGGGGCATCAGGGTGATCGTTGCCGGCCTTGATATGGATTATCTTGGAAACCCATTTGGTCAAATTCCCCATCTTTTGTCAAAAGCTGACTATATCACGAAGCTTCATGCGATCTGTGTTCGGTGCGGTAATATTGCAAATTACAGTTATCGGAAAGTACCAAATGATGACCAGGTAATGCTGGGAGCGAAGGATGTTTACGAACCGAGATGCAGAACCTGTTATAAGCTCTGATGAATTCAACCCGCTATATATATACGCTTGTTAAGAAAGATCTCTTGCTGGAAGTAAGACAGCAGTATAGTTTCTATGGAATATTACTGTATATCATTGCAACAATTTTTGTTTTATATATGACAATACGTGAACCCGAAGCAAAAGTTTGGAATGGCTTGTTTTGGGTTATCCAATTATTCATTTGCATAAATGCGGTTGCAAAAAGTTTTCTACAGGAAACCCGGGGCCGTATGCTTTACTTTTATTCGATCGTAAATCCAAGGGACTTTATGCTTGCAAAACTTATATTTAATTCCGGGCTGATGTTACTGATGAGCCTGCTGAGCATCCTGCTTTTTACGCTTTTTTTAGGAAACCCGGTACAAAAGACACTACCATTTATCGGGTTGGTATTACTGGGTGGCTGGAGTCTAAGCCTCGTTTTTACTTTTCTTTCGGCCATTGCCGCAAAGGCCCAGCAAAATGCGGCCATTATGGCAATCCTTGGCTTTCCCATTATTATACCACAGCTAATGCTTTTGATGCAGCTTGCAAATACTGTTTTTAGCGACAAAACCGGTATTGCATTATCGACTTTACTTTTGATCGTAATGCTGGATGTTCTTGTGGTCCTGTTGTCCGTTATCCTTTTCCCTTTTTTATGGAAAGATTGATTCAACAATCAACATACAATTGGCAATAAGCAATAGACAAAATCGGGACTTAATGTTGCCAATTGCCTATTGCCAATTGTTTCTTTCCCTTATTTTTGCAAACACTTTTGATCTGATTACTGCCTCAGTTGCAGTCTGCCTATGAAAAGCCACAAATTTTTATATGCGTAAATCCTGGTGGAAAATTCTGGGTGTTCTTCTTCTCGTTTACACATTTATTGCGGGATTACTTATTGAGGTACCGCGAAACCCCCAATTGCAGGAAACCATCCGTAATCTTTTCTTTCATGTATGCATGTGGTTTGGCATGATGATCCTGTTCATCGTTTCATTTGTGCGTGCCATTATGTATTTAAGGACAAGCAAACACATCCATGATATCGCTTCGCGTCAGTATGCTGGTGTCGGCATATTGTTTGGCGTGCTTGGTTATGTAACCGGCGCCATTTGGATGAGCTATACGTGGATCGATCCCAATAAGTCTATTTTCGACTCTTTTGATACAATTGCCCGTGAACCAAAATTGATCGGGGCCGCAATAGCATTGCTGGTCTATGCTGCTTATCTTGTTTTGAGAGATTCGATCCAGGATATGGATAAAAGAGCACGGATCAGTGCTGTTTACAACATTTTTGCATTTGCAATGCTTTTTCCTTCTATATGGATCATCCCCCGGCTGCTGGATAGTTTGCACCCAGGCGGCAGCGACGGAAATCCTGCGCTTGATCCCGGGAGTGCTTCACCAAACATGCGGCTTGTTTTTTATCCTGCCATAGCGGGATGGACATTGATTGGGGTTTGGATCGCTACACTTAAGATCAGGATCAAAATTTTATACGAACAAAAATTATCTCAATGAAGAAGTTGATCACCATTTTCATTTTTATATGTTCCACGTTCCTGACAAATGCGCAGAATGTAGAAATGGCTGATAAAATGAAAGAGAATGGTAAAATATATGTTGTGATTGCCGTGATGCTGGCCATCCTTGCAGGACTTGTATTATACCTTGTTCGAATCGACAGAAAGATCTCCAAACTCGAAAAAAATAAATAACTCATTTTTTAATTAAAAGCTTGCCATATGTCAGAATATAGTTTTTTTGGGGCGGTTTCAAAAAGTTTTGATAAAGCCGCTAAGTTTACCAACTGCGATGAAGGTGTTCTTGAACAAATAAAACAATGTAATGCTGTCTATAGGATGAATTTCCCGGTAAAGATCGATGACAAGGTCGAGGTAATTAAAGCTTACCGGGTTCAGCATAGTCATCACAAAACTCCCTGTAAGGGTGGTATCCGTTTTTCTACTTCAGTAAATCTTGATGAGGTAATGGCACTTGCCGCGTTGATGACGTTTAAATGTGCCATTGTAAATGTTCCATTTGGAGGAGCTAAAGGCGGAATCAGCATCGATCCTAAAAAATATACTCCTTATCAACTGGAGAGTATTACAAGACGTTACACGGCCGAGCTGATCAAGAAAAATTTTATTGGACCAGGCACGGATGTACCGGCTCCTGATTATGGTACCGGTGAACGGGAAATGGCGTGGATACTGGATACGTATACTTCCATGCGTCCCGGCGAGATTGATGCAGCCGGCTGTGTTACCGGCAAGCCGGTTACACAAGGTGGTGTGCGCGGAAGAAGAGAAGCAACAGGTCTCGGCGTTTTTTATGGTATACGGGAAGTATGTAAAATGGCCGACGTGATGGGCAAGCTTGGTTTATCAACCGGCGTAGAAGGAAAAAGGGTTATTGTACAGGGTTTGGGTAATGTTGGTTATCATGCTGCGAAATTTTTCCGCCAGGGTGGCGCGAAATTAATCTGTCTTGCAGAACATGATGGTGCTGTATATAATGAAGATGGTCTGAATGAAGAAGATGTATTCCAATTCAAGAAGAAACATGGAAGTATAAAGAATTATCAAGGCGGTAAACATATCAATACCAGCGACGAAGCATTGGAACTCGAATGCGATATTCTTATTCCTGCTGCTTTGGAAAATGTGATCAACGGAGAAAACGCACCAAGAGTAAAGGCGAAGATCATTGGTGAAGGCGCAAATGGTCCTCTTACGCCAGAAGCGGACGAAGTGTTTATACAGAAAGGTACATTGGTTGTTCCTGATATGTATTTGAATGCGGGTGGTGTTACGGTAAGCTATTTCGAATGGCTAAAAAACTTAAGCCACGTGCGTTATGGCCGGATGGAAAAGAGATTCACCGAAAATCTGAACGCCCATATTCTTGGTACCATCGAGGAACTGACTACAAAGAAAGTTAGTCAACGCGAAAGAGACTTCATCCTCCATGGCCCTGAAGAAGCCGACCTTGTTTACAGCGGTTTAGAAGAAACAATGATCACTGCCACTCATGAGATCATGAATACATGGAAAAGCAATCCGCAAATTCCTGATATGCGTACCGCAGCTTACGTTGTGGCTATTAATAAAGTGGCAACGAGCTACTCGGAACTGGGTATTTTCCCATAAAATAACTTTCGAAGGTCCGTGAGGACTCCTTTGGAGAGTCCTTCGGACAATACTAACTGCTTTCGATCCCTTTCATGTTAATGGAAGGGATTTTGCATTAAAACATACTGGTTTGTATATTGCTGGTCCACAAGATTTAAATGTCAAATAGAATAAAGAAACAGCTCCCGATACCTGGCAAAATGATTAATCTTTTATTTCCACAACGGCATCTGTGTAATTTCTTTTAACACTCCCCCTACTTTCTCCCATGCATAAGTATAATGGCCATTTGTAATAACAAGGAAACTTGCCGGCATCGATATATTGTAACGTAGTACCTGGTATAAAACTTTTTCGTCGAGGGTAACTTCTCCGGCTTTACATTCTATCAACATCCATGGCCTGTGATTGTGATCATAAACAAGTATATCAAACCTTTTTTTTAGCTCCCCCAATTGGATTTCTTTTTCGACGGCGATCAATTCTAAAGGATATTTTAATTCCTGTACAAGAAACTGAATAAAATTTTGTCGTACCCATTCTTCTTCATTTAATAATAACCATTGCTTCCTGATAAAATCAAAGATCATTTCTTTTCCATTCTCTTCTTTGAACCGAAAAACCGGTTCAGGATAATTCACTTTTATCATAGAACAAATATAGACCACCGACGATGGACAACTGTCAATAGTAGATGAAATTCGCAGATTCTACTTGAAATTGTATCTTCATAGGCTATTATGGCATTCAAATTTGAACACCTTAGAGTATGGCAAGTTTCTCTTGCATTTGGAGAAAAAATCAATGGCATTGCAGATGATTTCCCAAGAAAGGAGCTGTTTAATTTAAGCAGTCAAATAAGACGTGCTGCTGATAGTATTGGCCTTAACATTGTTGAAGGATCTACCGGACAATCAAATGCCGAACAAAAAAGATTCTTAATATTTGCAAACAGATCAGCTCTTGAAGTAGTCGCATGTCTAATCAAAGCAAAGCTCAGATCATATATAGATGAACATACTTTCCAAACATTATACGCAGATGCAGAAACTTTAGTAAAAATGATCCAGGCATTTATTCGAAAGCTTAATTAACTATTGTCAATCGTCTGTCGTCTGTTGTCAAAAAAAACTAAAATGAAGACGAAAGAAGATATAATTCAAAACTGGTTACCACGATACACGGGACAAAAACTTGAGAGGTTCGGGAGCTATATCCTGCTTACAAATTTTAGAAACTATGTTGAAAAATTTGCCAGGTGGAATAAAGTACGCGTTGTTGGAACAGGCAAACCAATGCAATGTGCCACCAAAGATGAAATTACCATCATCAATTTCGGAATGGGAAGTCCTACGGCTGCAACGGTGATGGATCTTCTTGCAGCCATTCATCCGAAAGCAGTTTTATTTCTTGGTAAATGTGGCGGATTGAAAAAAAGGAACAAGCTTGGCGATCTTATACTTCCTATCGCCGCGATTCGGGGTGAAGGAACAAGTAATGATTATTTTCCTCCGGAAGTACCTGCATTGCCCGCATTCGCATTGCAAAAAGCTGTTTCCACAACCATTAATGAATATGAAATAGATTATTGGACCGGCACGGTATACACCACTAACCGGAGAGTATGGGAACATGATGAGAAGTTCAAAAAACATTTACAGGATATCAGGGCTTATGCGATCGACATGGAAACGGCAACCATCTTTACTGTCGGATTTTATAATCACATTCCAACCGGAGCATTATTGCTTGTTAGCGATCAACCGATGGTGCCCGAAGGAGTAAAAACAGCAGAAAGCGATAAAAAGATAACATCAAAATTTGTGGATACACATTTAAAGATCGGCATTGACTCCCTGAAGCAATTGATCAATAAAGGTCATACTGTTCGTCATCTCCGTTTCTAAAACCTTTTGAATGAAAATATATCTTTTAACCCCGCTCGTTCTAATTTTTTCTGTAACGACAGAAAAGTGTAAGAACAAAAGTGAAAGCAATGTTTACAAGGGAAAGCTGGAAGTAAAAGGCATGTGCATGAATTATACGATCAAATTGCTGGAGGGTAATTTGGATACGTCGAGACTTGTGTCAACATGGAAGGATGAAGTTACCGGTAAAACCCACAATAACGTTTTTGCCCTAGGAAGTGCGTGCAGCTTTCCTGCTACAATCAATGAAGGTGATGAGTTTCACTTCATGATCGATTCATCTTACGTCAGCAATTGTGCTGTTTGCCTTGCCTATTATCCAAAGCCGGCGAAAAGCATTGCCATTAAAGTAGTGAACAAATAAATGCTGCCTTTACTCCGTATAAATGATCTCTCAATTGATTTTGTCTCAGAATCGGGAACAAATTCTGCATTAAAAAGTGTTTCGTTTGAAGTTGGCCGTGGTGAAATATTTGCAATCGTTGGGGAATCAGGGTCGGGTAAATCAGTCACGGCGCTTTCCATCCTGCAATTATTATCAAGAAATGCAAAAGTTAAAAGTGGCCAAATCGTTTTTTCTGAAAATGGAAAAAGTGAAATTGAGTTGTTGAGTTTATCGCATAAAGAATTACAAAAGATCCGCGGGAATAAGATCGCTATGATCTTCCAGGAGCCAATGACGTCATTAAACCCTGTACTTACCTGCGGTGACCAGGTTACCGAATCATTACAACTTCATAAAAAACTTGCATTCCGGGAGGCAAAGCAACAAACAATAGACTGGTTTGGAAAAGTGAAATTACCCGAACCCGAAAAAGTCTTTTCAAAATATCCGCATCAATTAAGCGGGGGTCAAAAACAACGGGTGATGATCGCCATGGCCATGTGCTGCAAACCGTCTTTGCTTATTTGCGATGAGCCAACAACCGCATTAGATGTAACTGTTCAGAAAAACATTTTACAACTCATCAAAGATCTGCAGCAGGAACAAAAGATGGGAGTCATCTTCATCACACACGACCTTGCGGTAGTAAGCGAGATAGCTGATAAGATCGCCGTAATGTATAAAGGCGAGATCGTTGAAAGCAATTTTGCTAAAGAGATTTTCATAAATCCCTGGCATCGATATACCAAAGGGCTGCTTTCCTGCAGACCTGGTTTTCATAAAAAAGGTGAAAGATTACCTGTTGTGAGTGATTTCCTGGAGACGACAGACGAGCCCAAATGGACAATAGGCAGTGCGGACAAACACAATGCGGATTCCCGGGTTCGTAGTCAATCATCCACGGTGCTGCTCTCTGTTAACAATCTTTCGGTCTGGTTTCCCGTAAAAAAGAATGTGCTTGGCCAAGCACTTTCTTATACCAAAGCTGTAGACGATGTGAGCTTCGAAGTGATGGAAGGAGAGACATTGGGTCTCGTTGGAGAAAGTGGTTGTGGTAAAACAACGCTTGGAAGAACATTACTTCGCCTTATAGAACCAATGGCCGGATCAATAGTGTATAAAGGAGAGGACCTCACAAAAAAGACCAGGGATGAGATAAAGAGTCTTCGACAGGAGATACAATTGGTATTCCAGGACCCCTATTCATCGTTAAACCCACGCTTAACAATTGGTGATGCCATAATGGAACCTTTGAAAGTACACGGGCAAAATAAAACTGACAAGCAAAGAAGAGAATATGTATCAAACCTGCTTGACAAAGTAAAGCTCGATCCGGATCATTACAATCGCTATCCTCACGAATTCAGCGGCGGACAACGCCAACGCATCGTAATTGCAAGAGCATTAGCATTGAATCCTTCTTTTATTATATGTGATGAACCAGTGTCTGCCCTGGATGTAAGTGTGCAGGCCCAGGTACTCAACCTGTTGAATGATATAAAAAAAGAATTCAGGTTTACCACTATCTTTATTTCACATGATCTTGGTGTGGTCCGGTACATCAGTGATCGCATCGTGGTGATGCATAAAGGAAAAATTGTTGAGCAAGGCCCGGCGGATGAAGTTTATTATCATCCCAAAAATGAATACACAAAAACCCTTATTGATTCGATCCCGGGAAAAGAGCTGAACTAATCCATATAACGGAAGGGCATCTCAGAATAATCAGGTCCCTCATGATAAAACATCCGGGCACTTTTCTTTTTGAATATAGAATTTTCTTCAGTTGCTTTTCCATTTGTTCTTTTACCGGCACATCTTCTTTTATTTTTTCGTCTGTGAAGCCGGTAAAAGCAATCTTGCTGTCACCCCGGCCATAATTCCAATCTTGCCCCACCGAATAATAACTGGCATCTTCCTCGTCCTCTTCTTCTGCATCATCTTCGTAATCAAAAGGGTCTTCGCCACGGGTTAACAAGCCTGCGGTAGCCAGTTTCCAGGTCAGATCATCCTTTTTTGTTTTGTATCTATAGAAAAACACAAAGCCATCTTTGTCCTTTAACGATGCCGGTAAACTATCAATAAACACCAATGTATCAGGCTTGCTATAATAAGAAGATGAGACCAATTTACTCTTTGATAGTTCCCGCTGATTTTTATATGCGATAGGAAATTTATCAGCCAAATTCAATTTTCGCATGTCAGTAAATAATTCATACCGGAAATCATCAAGCTTTGCAAAATACATCAGCATTGTGTCAGGAAGTGAACTTCTATGCTGTAAAAGAAGATAGACAGTATTATACTTCAATCTTTTGTCATTCGATGATAATAGTTGCCTGAACACATCATTTACCGGTGGATTTGTCTCCTTAAATGGAAGTAATAAAGTTGCATAAGTGATAAGATTCTCATTACCCTGGTCACTTTCACCGGGTCGATATAAATTTGCACTTCTCGTTTCTGTTTTTTCACCTTCTGCTTTCTCTATTGCTGATTTTTTTTCCCCGATAGCCTGTTTCTTTAATTCCTGCTTTGCTTCGATCAAAAACTTGCTGTAGTACATCTCATAATCTCTGGCTGTCACCAGATTACTATCGACCATTTTTCTAAGCAAATGCATGATCGGCTTTTTGTAATCATCAAGGGTCATTAATGCCAGAAGATCCGGCAAAATTGTTTTTGTTAGCGGCAGTGAATCATACAATTCATTCAAAAACCCACCCTCTGAAAACCTGGATGTCGTATAGAGGTCGCCGGGCTGGCGATAAATCCGGTAACTATTTTGATACGAGTTATTTTCATTGTCAATTACGGGCGGCTCACTGATAATTATATCCCTGAAAAGATGAAAGGAATACTGTGTTTTCTGATTTAACAATGCCGCCAAAGCCGTATGTTGCAACTGCACGGTATCTCCAGCTGCATAATAAATATCTTTTAAAAGATTTGCACTGGCTTTTACCGGAATTCCTCCGAGCTTTTCGATAAAAGAGATCTTTCTTTCAAGATATTTTTTCTCACTCCATTGAAATGAGCTGATTGCCTTTGTCAGAAGAGGCAGGTCAGTTGAGTCCATTTCAATTTGCCATACTGAGTTGATCGCTTGCTTTCTTAACACACTGTCCTTACCAAAGAAATCATCAAAAAATACCCTTGATTTTTTTGTAAAAGGATCGATGACAGACAGCGTATCAGCCGGCATAAAATTCTCAAAAAAACTTCTAACAAATCCTGAAGGCGGTGAAAGCGTATCCGTTTGAGTTAAAAGTTGAAAATAAAGTCCCTTTTTATAAAAGGTTTTAGTGAGAATAGCCCGGCTACTGTTCGTATCAGAAACCATTTGCTCCATTACTTTCATTCCATTTGGCAATGCTGCTCTTTTTGCACTTCGAACGATCCAGGTTGTATCATATCCTGGCATAAACAAATATTTATTATCACGAAGCAATGTGCTGTCAACATATTCATATTTTGAAGTCCGGGAGAAGCTGATAAATATGGCCTCGCCTGTCGTATCATTTTTTATTAACCTCGTTTTATAGTCGTCTTTTGTAAGGCTAAAATAACTGTCATTCTCGTCATCATCTGACAGATATGATTCTTCATCAGGTAAGCCGAGCTTATTTTTTTGCTCTTCAGGGAACCAGGAGGTTTTTACGGAAAAGTACATCGACGTATCTTTTCTTTCTTGTAGTTCTTTGTAAACGAAGGGTGTGAATTCAAAAGAACTGAAAAATTTTTCAGCGGCATTATTTCCATTTTTTCCATGTGCCACCAGGGTATAATAGTGGGGACCGCGAATAATGAATCTTGCTAATAATAACGATCCGTCTTTATGCCTGTATTGGCAATCAAGAGCAGGATAACCTTTGTAGACAAACCGCTTCCGCCCTGTGTTCTTGTCAATATACTCTGCAGAACCAAAACTTTCATCCATCAGAGCGAGATCTAAAGTATCTTCCCCGGCAAACCTGTAATTATGGATATCTGTTCTAATCACTGAAAAATGCTGACCCGTGGACTTGTCTTCAGCATCATACTGCACATTCTCTCCAAATGACTCATAGGGTTGTTGAGGAAAGTCGATAGAAAAGCCTCCATACACCGGCTGAAATTTTTTCCACCCTCCATTTTCAAATTCTTTTAATTGGATGCTATTAAAGAATTTCTTTGCTTCGTCACCATTTTTTATATAGTCACCGTTGCCACCCATCTTAAAAAAGACAACTTCAAAAGGAGTAACGAAAATATTGTAACGGTTAAAATCACCTCTTCTTGTACGACTGGTTATATCGTATCCTTTATAACCGTTTTTTGTAATTGCTGTTTTACTTAAGATCTTACCAGGAACATTTTCGTACAATAAACTATCAATTTTTTTTGCTACAGCATCTGTATTATGACCCCAATAAAGACTATTCGTCTTTACTCTTGTTACAGTATAGAAACTGCCGTTTGCCATATCAGCATATTGCAGCTGGTCAAACAGGAAATTGGCTCCAAAACGATAAAACTTTCCCGGGATATCAACTTTATAAAACCCGTCATCGGCAGTTTGAGTGGAAAACGTTACCGGCACACGAACTTTTTCTACTATCTCTTTCTGTTTGCTGTCCCTGGTGCGCATAAAAATCGGGCGAAGTTTGTAACCCTTTTTCCGAAGTAATTCAATCACGCCCCTATTTCCGGGAAGGTGCGCCGCTCCTACCCCGACAAACAGGGATGACTGTTGAAGAATTGAATCAATTGAATTCGCCTGTATCTCGTTCCTGCGATAAAGAAATTTTTCATCAAATGCATCGGATTGACTATTCAATTTATTTATGGAATCGAGCTGGTCGAGATTGCCAACCCGATAGGCTTCCTGCAATTTAGCCGGTGAGAATTCATCATCATGATCAAAACTTTTTTCCTTTTTGTTTTTTTCTTTGGCGGCATCGCGAAATGCCTCAACCATCAATTTCATGCTTTCTTCATACTGTTCAACACCCGCCACTCTTTTTCCTAACTTTTTTCCGGTTTGATAAATATAGAGATCCAGGTAAGTGTCTTCCTCAAAATCGCTGGTGTTATCAGACAGGCTACGATAAAGCAAATTATTGATCATCGATGGCTTGCTGAACATCGCCACTTCCAGCTTTTTTTCATACTTACCGAAGCGTAACGTTTTGATGGTAAGAAAGTCGGCCGGCATTTCATTCAATGACCCCGGATTGGAACCATACCTGTAGTTGGGAGTTCTAAGATCGTAGTTGTTCATATCTTCCTGCCAGGTCTCGGGATTTGTTTCGAGAGCTACGACGTCTGAATTTCTGATAGCGATATAAAACGAGTCAGCAAGGTTAAAAGCGATCTTACTGCTAACGTGCATGGTTCCGAACAGGTAAGAAGGCTTTTTGAGGCCGTTGCCGCTGATCTCCCAAAAAAGACTCGGGTATTTTTTTGCCCTTGCTTTTGAGGGCACCTGGTTCTGAGCAAAAGAATAAAAGAAAATGGTTAGTGCCAGGATAAAGTATCGCTTCATAAAGTAGATGATGGCCGGTTTTAGTTATTCAAGATGCCGAATGATGCCGAATGCATAAAAATAATCAAATCCTGCCGTGTATTATAATGGTCGGAATGAGTAAAGAATGTGAAAAATTATTCAGTGGAAAAGAAGCGAAATCCATTACCTTTGCCCACTTTAAAACTGAGTGAACCGCCCGGCGCCGTAAGGCCGGTTGGGATTCAACCCCTCCATTTAGCATTGCCTGCCACCGGACAGTCACCAGTAAATTAATAACCTTAAGTCCAATAGTTCCGATAACAATCGGAATCATGCTGTTGAAACTCAATCACCAACCTGCAAAAGTGAAATCAAGGTTCGGAACGATGAACGGTGTCCTTCGGCAAGCTCAGGATGAACTTGCAACAAAAGATGCCCGGAGCTTCAAAAGCCGTAAAACAAAAAAATAAATTAAGCCCATGAAGCTATCGCAATTCCGTTTTGACCTCCCTTTAAATCTTATTGCTCAGAATCCGGCCAAAAAACGTGAAGATGCCCGTATGATGGTTGTTCATCGCCATACTGGCCAGATAGAGAACAAACATTTCCGCGACATCATGGATTATTTTGATGATAAAGATGTGTTTGTAGTAAATAACACCAAAGTATTTCCTGCAAGGATGTATGGGCGCAAGGAAAAAACCGGCGCCAAGATCGAAGTGTTTTTGTTGCGTGAGTTGAACAAACCCAACCGTCTTTGGGATGTGATCGTTGATCCGGCAAGAAAGATTCGTGTGGGCAACAAACTTTATTTTGGCGACAATGAAGAACTGGTTGCGGAAGTAATTGACAACACCACCAGCCGCGGGAGAACTATCCGTTTTCTTTGGGAAGACTCTGAGGAATCATTTCGTGGCATGCTTGAAAAGTTGGGTGAAACGCCGCTACCGAAATATATAAAGCGTAAGCCAGATGAAGAAGATAAAGAACGTTATCAAACCGTTTATGCAAAACATGAAGGCGCCGTGGCCGCCCCAACCGCAGGCCTGCATTTCAGTCGTGAGTTGATCAAGCGTCTTGAAATTAAAGGAATACGCTTTGCGGAAGTTACGTTGCATACCGGTTTAGGAACGTTCAGACCAATTGAAGTGGAGGACCTGAGTAAGCATAAGATGGATGCTGAATATTACCGCATTGATGAGGATGCCTGTAAGATCGTAAACCGGGCAAAAGAATATGGTCATCGCATTTGTTCCGTCGGTACAACAACCATGCGGGCAGTTGAATCTTCCTTTACAGCCCAAAAATTATTAAAGCCTTCGGAGGGTTGGACAAATATGTTTATTCATCCCCCATATGAATTTAACATCGCAGATGCCCTGGTTACGAATTTTCATTTGCCAAAAACAAGCCTGCTGATTATGACTTGTGCTTTTGCGGGCTATGACCTGATAATGGAAGCATACAAAAAAGCGATCAAGGACAAATATCGATTCTTCAGTTATGGGGATGCTTTGCTGATCGTTTAACATTATGGAATTTAGAATTTGGTGAAAACATGGAAGTCCCGTCTCGCCCCAGGCACGACGGGATTTTTGTTTGGTTTGAATTTTGTGTAATTAATGCTATCACCGCATCTCCCTGGTCAAAACCGACTCTTAACTATCTGCTAACAGCATTATTTCGTAACTTGAAAAGCCGGCCAGATGGCGGGCAGGGAGGAGAAAAAATTCATGAAAAAGACTTTCCTAATAACCGCATTTATATTGACCGCATTGACGACAATGGCGCAAAGGGGCAGATATGCCAAAAGCTATCAGGAAATCCTGAACGAGAAATATACGAGTGGTATGTTCAAGGGCGCTGAAGGAACACTTTTCGATATAGAAAATGAAAATGTGCAATCCTATTTTAATATCCTCGATTGGCTCGAAGGACGTGTAGCCGGTTTACAGGTTTTTGTGACGAGTAGTGGAATAAGAGTTCCGGTTATTCGTGGAACGGTAGCCACTATTTTTGTAGATGAAATACGAATGGACCCGTCTTTTCTCAATGCCTTCTCCGTAAATGATATTGGGATGATCAAAGTAATCAAAGGCCCTTTCGCGGGAGCTTTTGGTAATGGTGGAGGTGGTACAATAGCGATCTACACGATCAGGGCAGATGAAGAGGAATTTGATCTTAATTCTGATTGACAAAAAACCGCCCTGGACATCAATCCAATCCAAACATTCCCTTATTCAATTGCTGAAGGATTTGTGTTTTATCTTTTGCTGAAACCAGCAACGAGATATTATGAGGGCTTCCGCCATAAGAAACCATTCTCACCGGGATATGGACAATGGAACCAAACAGCTTTTTTACCATATCTCTTGTTTGTGAAATTTCATTTCCGACTACGGAAATAATTACCTGGTCTTTGTCAACCTCAATTGTCCCGAATGGTTCAAGCTCTTTAAGAATTTCCTTTAATTGGCTGGTATGGTCTATCGTTAATGAAACCGCAACCTCAGAAGTGGTGATCATGTCGATCGGTGTACGATACTTTTCAAACACTTCAAATATTTTTCTCAAAAAACCGTAAGCTAAAAGCATGCGGCTGCTCTTGATGCGAATAGCGGTGATATTATCTTTGGCGGCAACGGCCTTCACGCCCACTGACTCGGCCACCTCGCAGATCGTTGTTCCTTTCGCATCAGGTTGCATCGTGTTGAGCAGCTTCACCGGTATCTTATAAGTTTGCGCCGGCCAAATAGAAGCAGGGTGTAGGATCTTTGCACCGAAATAAGCCAGCTCGGCCGCTTCTTCAAAGCTCAATTGTTCCACTGGTACCGTTTTCTTTACAATTCGCGGATCGTTATTATGCATTCCATCGATATCCGTCCATATCTCACAAACACTTGCATTTATGGCCGCAGCTATCAGCGAAGCAGTATAATCACTCCCCCCACGTTTCAAATTATCTACTTCACCCCGTGCATTTCGACAAATGTAACCCTGTGTCACGAAAAGCTTTTTAGCACTATGTTGCTTCAGTAATTGTGACAGTTTTATTTTAATACTTCCTATCTGCGGTTCATCAAAACTATCAATGCTCATAAACTCCAGCGCCGGCAGCAACTCATGTTGGATGCCCGCCTCCTCCAGATAGACACTAAACAGTTTTGTAGAAAGTAACTCACCCTGGGCAAGAATATCTTTACTTAATGCTTCGCTAAAAGAAATCTTCAAAATAATATTGAGAAATTCAAAATGCTCCGCGACGATCCCTTTTGCTTTTTCAAGTGATGCAGGCTTTTTCACCAGCTTTAAGATAAAATCCTTGTAATGTGCTTCCAGTTTTGCGATCTCCTGTTTCGCCAATGTCCTTTCACCTTTTGCAATGTAATCGCCGATCGTCACCAATGCGTTAGTGGTGCCACTTAATGCACTCAATACTACAATAACCGGCTCATCGCCCCTTGAAATAAGCTCGGCTACCTGGAACATTCGTTCAGGCTTGCCTACCGACGTGCCGCCAAACTTCATTACTTTCATAAAAACCCCCTAAAATTTTGAGTGTGCAAAGATAGGCTCCGGACAACATTAACAATTGTTAGAAGGACAATTTGAATGTCAGCACTATTCCGTTAATCGTTCATAGTTAGTAGTTATTTATGTAATCCATTAACTATTAACCAACAACCATTAACTAATAATTAATAAGCACTAGCATCGCCACTCAATACCAAATTTCTCGCCCAAAAACTTAAGGTCTTCAATGACAGGTTTCAATAACGGTATTCCATTTTTCATTCTTTCCAGTTCCATTTCTCTTTCGGGGTCGCCGGGTATCAATACCCTTTCTTCGCCTTTTACTGTTTTTGCAGAACGAAATCTTCTTATCCATTTATCCATATGCATTTTAAAATCATCCGCCGGTCGAAAAGCATCAATCCTCATAGCGCCAAAAAAATGTCCAATACCTTTTCCCGGTTGTTCATCGGGCATCGGGACATAAGCTGGAAATGGTGGAACCCATGGACCATAATTTGCGCCACTTAAGACGGCAGAAAAAATGTCCACTACAGCGCCCAGCGCATATCCCTTGTGACTTCCGTGGTCCCTGTCCCCACCCAATGGCAACAATGCGCCGCCGGCTTTTAATTCATGAGGATCAGTTGAAGTTTTACCTTCTTTTGTTTGGATCCAGCCAGTCGGAGCCACTCCACCTTTACGTTGTAATATTTCCAATTTGCCATTGGCAGCGGTTGTTGTCGCCAGGTCTGCAACGAAAGGAGGTTCGTCACCGGCCGGAATTACTACACAAATTGGATTTGTACCCAATAGTCTTTCAACAGAAAAAGTGGGTGAGACCAATGGACTTGCATTCGTAAATGCGATACCGATCATATCATGTTGCAAAGCCATCATCGCATGGTATCCGGCAATCCCAAAATGATTACTGTTCTGAACACTTACCCAACCTGTACCAACATTTTTGGCTTTATCAATGGCCACCTGCATGGCAAAAGGAGCCACTACTAAACCCAAACCACTATCCCCATCAACAACAGCCGTCGAGGGGGTTTCATGGATGATCCTTAATGCGGGGTTTGTTTTTACCCTGTTAACCTCCCATAACCTGACATAACCACTTAATCTTGCCACGCCATGGGAATCAATGCCACGCAGATCAGCGGATAAAAGAACTTTAGCAGAGGTAGTCGCATGCTCTTCACCACATCCAATTTTCTGAAGGATGGCTTCTGTAAAAACAAGAAGAGACTGATAAGAGAATGTATTCTGCGACATGCGGCAAAGAAACGATAAAGGGGCGGATCCACCTATGGAAGATTTAAGCAGCAGCCGTCATTCAAAAGCGCTGATTTTTTCGATTAAAGAGAACAGCTATCCTATTGACTGCAACCGACTTTAGATTACACATATAAAATTTTATGGTCAGAGTTATATACGAACGAAAAAGATAATGCCCCCGTTTGCGGAGGCATTATATAAAAGATACGAATCTCATCAATTAAAATGGAAGATCATCGCTGGCATCAGCCATATCCCCCGCCGATGGGGTAGCAGCCATTGCAGGTGCAGGTGAGCTGGCGGCACCACTGTCGCCCTTACCACCCAGTAGTTGAATTTCACGAACTCTTAATGAAAGAGATGAACCGGGTGTGCCATCATTACGCTGAAATGAACGGGCTTCGGGAGTTCCTTCCACGTACACCTGCTTTCCTTTTGTAAGGTAAGGTGAGATGGCGGTTTTGTCGGTCCAGTAGGCACAATCAACCCAGGTAGTTTTTTCCTGGTTGTTACCTTGTGAATCACGATACCTTTCTGTGTGTGCAACGGTAAAGTTGATTACATTCTTACCATTAACTGTGTTAACCACGCAATCTTTGCCGAGGTTCCCAATAACTTGTAACTTGATCATAGTGCTCAATTTTAAATCGTACGTAAAAATTATTAACAGGTGCAATTTAAGGTAAATCCATGACCGAAGTCAATACCACTTTGCGGTAAATTTTTTATGAACACGGCTTGGGGATAAGTATTTAGTCCCGCCATAGGCGGGATTGCGACGCTCCGTTCATCTTCAGTAATCTAATCAGCTTGCGTGAAAGGTGAATCGTGAGACGTGAAAGAATCGTTTTCACCTTTCACGTCTGACGTTTGACGGACATCAAAGATCAATCTTCCGTTCTTGCACTCGCTGCATCAATAATTCTTCCAAAGAAGATCGCATTCATAAAAAGTTTGCTGCTGCCCAACCAGAATGCCCGGAAGTTTGGATTATCTGCAATGTTAATTACCCTGCCTGTGCCAACCGTGTTTACGATCACTGCAGCCGAATTTTTTATTGCTTCTAGGTTCTCACGACTGGCCCAACCACTTTGTAAAGGTTTATTTCCATAATAAAATGGAGTGGCAAATGGGTTCTTGCTTTTTTCCATGAACACTTTATTTGCTTTGAACAGGCTAACTGTTTTTTGATTATAGCCATATGTCAAAGGATGTGTCATATCTGCATCTGCACCAAAGATGGCTCCATTCATTTGTTGTGCTCCATCGATCTCCGGCCGATCCGTATACGTTAATTTCTGTGTGCTGTCTGTTCGGGATCTGACTCTTTTGAATTTGACGTCACTGATTCCATTTTGTACAGACCAGTTGATTGCTTCTTCTGTTAAGATTAACGTGCCTCCCCCCTGCACCCATGATTTTAATTTATCCTTATTCATATCAGGATAGCTGCCACCAACCATGATCAGCGTATTGTATTTATTAAGATCAACCCGGTTAAAAACAGAAATTTCAAGATGAGTGGCAGCCATATTCATTCGCTGATCAAGCAGGTGCCATGCTTCGCCGGCATCTGTTGCGTTTACGCCCGGCCCGACGATCATTGCAACGTTTGGTTTTGTAACGTTTGCAAAACGATTACTGCCCAGGTCACTTCCTGCATTTACATTTCCTGTTGTTACTGCATAGATCTTTAAACGATATTTATCTGCCAATGCATTTATTTTTCCTGCAGCTGTCTCTGCATTATCCTTTTGAACATTTACAGGTATCATGATCGTCCCGTAATCAAATTTCTTAGCGGCGCCCGCAATGGTCATTTCAAAAGTGTTGGTCGCCACTTTTAGAACCAGGCCGGCGTTCAGCATTTCATTCACTGCAGCCGGTGCATACAATTCATCCCATTCAAGCAGATACGCATAATTCGATCTGCCACCTACCATTTCTCCTTTCATAAAATTTAATGATTCAATTTTTGCTCCCAGGCCTGGTAACGTTGTTATTTCTTTATACGGCAGGCCAAATGCAAGTGGCATTGTCCATGCAGTGATATCATAGAACAAACTATCTTTATACTCTAACGTCTTATCAAAAATTCCTCTTATCAGGCTATGTTGTGCCTGATTCAGCGAAACAAGAAAGGCAGATCCTTTTTCAAAATCCTGATCATTCCATCCAACAGGTAATTCATGTATCTCAATTCCATGACGTTTCAACATGACAGCAAACTCAAATGTTTTTGCTCTATCGTTTTTATCTCCAAATACATATGCCTTCGTGCCAAAAGCTGCTGCACGATTGGATGATTGTTTGAAAAAATCTCGTTGGTATTCCAAAAATTCTCTTCGTAATGCTTTTGCACCTTCCAGTGTTGACAATGCAGTTACAAATTGATTTCTTATTGTAAATGGAAAACTCAACAAGCCATTTGCCGTTTGTTGTAAATGCCCTCTTGACGACGCCTGCTCAAATAAAATTCCAATACAGCCTTGTACATCAGGATAGGTTGATCCTTTACCGTAATAAAAATCATCATAGTTCTCTTTGGTAAAATACATGGAGCCTATCCGGTCAAGAAATGCAGCATGAAATTTTCCAAGCTTTGCGGTCAGCTCCTGGTTCTTTTCCGGTGTTAATGGATTTACCCTTGATGGCACACCGGGTTGAAAAAAGAAAGTCGCATTGCTTCCCTGCTCATGATGATCAGTTAAAATATTTGGCTTCCATCTATGAAACCATGTCAGACGGTTTTGACTTTCTACATGAACGGCGGGCAACCAATCCCTGTTCAGATCAAACCAGTAATGATTAAAGCGCCCACCCGGCCATACTTCATTAAATTCTCTTGAATTCGGATCACTTACCAAATTCTTACTTTTATGCTGATTAGCCCATGTAGAAAAACGCTGCAGACCATCCGGATTAAATGATGGATCAAATAATACAACAACATTGTCCAGCAACTCATCTATTTGTTTTCCCTGTGCCGCAGCGAGATAGTAGGCAGTTAGTAAACTTGCATTTGCCCCGCTTGATTCATTCCCATGAATCGAATGCCCGATCCACACAACAATCGGCATATTATCAATGTTCAATGAACCGGATTGGGAAGGTTCAGTCAGTTTTACATGCTGCTGTCTTATTTCTTCAAGCCGTTGCTGATTTTCGGGGGAAGTAATTATCAGTAACACCTGTGGACGACCCTCATAAGTAAATCCCATTGTTTCCAGCTTCACTCTGTCCGGCGCAGCGGCGGCCACTGCTTTCATATAATTCACAAGGCGATCATGAGTAACATGCCACTCCCCTACTTCATGATAAATAATATCTTTTGGTTTTGGAACAGATGCATTGTAAGTAACAGAATCAGGCAAATAATATTTTAAGTCCTGTGCCAGAAGTGAAACGTGAAAAGTGAAAAGTAAAACGATTAAAATGAATGACTTTCTCATGGGCTGTTTTGTTTGAAATTATTGGGGAAGATAAGGACAAACGGGAAATTGAAATAACTTTACTCAATAGTGGTTCCGAACCGAACGATGAGGAAGACCGCCACATTTTCAATGCTTTAATGTTAGTACTATTTTCG
>DASVAM010000178.1:0-7415 GCA_036376375.1 Chitinophagaceae bacterium | reverse complement strand
AATAATAAAGGAATGATCACGGTGAATTACGGGTATGCGCGATATGGGACCGGTACGAATCCAGTTGCAAGAGCTGCACACCTTGCTGCCAATTGGGTGCGGTATGATAATGGTCGCACAAAATACTGGGAAGTAGGTAATGAAAACTTTGGCGATTGGGAAGCCGGCTATAGAATAAATATTGCAAACAACCAGGACGGACAACCTGAATATTTAACCGGGTTGTTGTATGGGCAGCATTTTAAAGTGTTTGCAGACAGTATGCGTAAAGCCGCGCAGGATATTGGCAAAACAATTTACATCGGTGCAGTCATGAATGAATCTGCACCCCAAAATTGGTGGACGCCCACAGCTACGAATTGGAATACGGGATTGTTTACAGGGGCGGGCAACACTCCGGATTTCTATATTGTTCATAATTATTATACACCCTACCTCACAAATGCAAGCGCAGATATAATATTGGCTACACCAGAAAGTGTAACACAAACCATGATGAGTTATGTAAAGCAATCAATGACGAATGCTGGTATTGCACATAAGCCGGTCATTTTGGGTGAGTATAATATTTTCTCGGTCGGTTCAAAACAACAGGTTAGCAATGTGAACGGACTTCATGGAGTGATGGTAGTAGGTGAGGCGCTGAAGAATAAGATCGGCATGACGGGAAGATGGGATCTGGCAAATGGCTGGGATAATGGCAATGACCATGGCATGTTTAACATCGGCGATGAGCCTGATGGTGTGCCGAAATGGAATCCGCGACCAGTTTATTATTATATGTATTTTTTTGAAAAAATGCTCGGGGACAGGTTGGTTCATTCCACATCAAATACATCTACCATTGTAAGTTATGCGTCGTCATTCACATCAGGTGAAACAGGTGTGGCATTGATAAACAAATCTTCTTCAGCTTCGACGGTGCAAGTGGTCGTAAACAATTTCCGAAAAGGAAATAATTTTTATTATTATAGATTAAATGGAGGAAATGATAATGGTGAGTTTTCAAGAAATGTTCTGGTAAATGGGAATTCATCATCGTTTGCGTCTGGTGGCCCGGCCGGTTATAAAACTATCAGTCCTTATAGAACATCCACTGCCGATGGAATTGTAGTGAGCGTACCCGCAAGGGGAGCTGTTTATATTGTTATCGAAAAGAAATAAAATTATGGGCCGATATTATATTCTGGGATTCATTCTGTTCGTCTTTTCAAAAAACAGTTTCACACAGAAGGCCCCTGTATTAATTGATGGGAAAGCAACAAATGAAACAAAAGCACTATATAGAAATCTTAAACAGCTTGCAGAAAATCATATTCTATTTGGACATCAGCATGCGACTGAATACGGTCATGGATGGTATGGTGATGAAAACAGGAGTGATGTAAAGTCCGTGACAGGTTCTCATCCCGCGGTCGTCGGCGTTGATTTCAGTGGCTTAAGCGGGAGACCTGACAATTTAATTCAACAAACAAAAAAGGAATTGCAAAAAACAATTGCGGATACTTACGATCGCGGGGGAGTCACAACTGTCTCATGGCATTTTATCAATCCTGCTTCAGGCGGTGGTTTTTATTGGGTTGACACCGTTTCAAAACCTTCTGTAAAACTAATTATACCCGGAGGCTCGCATCATGACATGTATAAAAATATTCTTCGAACGATCGCCAGTCTCGCCAACGCAACAAAAGGAAAAGATGGGAAGTTGGTGCCCATGATCTTTCGCCCTTATCATGAATTCGATGGAGACTGGTTTTGGTGGGGGAGAGCTCATTGCACGATCGATGAGTTCAAAACATTATGGCGGTTTACAGTATCATATTTACGCGACTCAATCCATGTTCACAATTTCATTTATGCATTTTCGCCCGATAATAGATTCATTACTGAAGAGCAATTTCTCGAAAGATATCCCGGTGATGATTGGGTTGATATGGTGGGAATGGATAATTATGGCGATTGGGGAAGAGATGGACGGTATGATCTCGATGCAGGAATAAAAAAATTAAAAATAGTCTCTGATTACGCACAAAAGGCCGGTAAGCTGGCGGCATTTACTGAAACAGGTTTGGAGTCCATACCGAATACAACCTGGTGGACGGAGACCTTGTTAAAGTCTTTAAAGAAAGAGAGATTGAAACTTACTTATGTGTTAGTTTGGAGAAACGACACAAAAAGCCCCACACATTATTATGCACCATTCCCGGGGCATATCAGCGAAAAGGATTTTATAGCTTTCTACAATGACCCGTACACTTTATTTGAGAAAGATCTTAAAAACATTTATAAATAATGAGATTTGTTTTTAGTATCCTGTTCTTAATGACCTTATCCTTTCGGACTGATTCGCAGATTGTCAGGCTTCATGGACAATTAAAAGTTAAGGGGGCTAAATTGGTCGACGTGAAGGGAAATGACGTGCTTCTTCATGGAATGAGTTTCGGCTGGCATAACTGGTGGCCCCGATTTTATAATGCAGATGTGGTGCATGAATTAGCGACTAAATGGAAATGCACCGTTATCCGCGCAGCGATGGGAATTGAACCCGATAGTGGTTATTTAAAAAACCGAAGGCGATCATTGGAGCTTATAACAAATGTTGTGGATGCCTGTATTAAAGAGGATGTATATGTAATTATTGACTGGCATGATCATAACATTCATGAAAAAGAAGCGGTTGAATTCTTTTCTTCATTTTCAAAAAAATATGCGTCGTACCCTCATATCATCTATGAAATACTCAATGAGCCAGATCATGAAAGCTGGGCTGATATAAAAGCATATTCCGAAGCCGTGATCAAAGCGATCCGGGCTAATGATCCGGACAATATTATCCTGGTCGGTTCACCGCATTGGAGCCAGGATGTTCATATAGCGGCAGCTGATCCAATAAGAGGTTATGATAATTTGATGTATACGATGCACTTTTATGCGGGCACGCATAAACAATGGTTGCGTGATCGTACAAGTGCGGCCATCAAAAAAGGATTACCTGTTTTTGTTTCAGAGTGTGCTGGCATGGAAGCTTCAGGAAATGGGCCATTGGATAATAATGAATGGAAAGCATTTGTGGAATGGATGAATGAAAATAAACTGAGTTGGATCGGATGGTCGGTGTCTGATAAAAAAGAAACTTGTTCAGTGCTTGAAACCTCTGCAGCATCAGGTGGTGACTGGAAGGAAGAAAATATTAAAGAATGGGGCAAGCTGGTGAAAAGTTATTTGACTGGCTATGAAAATTAATTCTAAGCGTATTATCTCGCCGGGATCAACCAGCGTTCGAACTCCAGGGTGATCAAAGAACGGAAGGACTGAAATTTACCATTCATACTATCGGTAAGAGAATCCTATCATTTTCCAGTAACTTTAAGAGTAAAGTGAATGAGGCTTGAAGAAGATTGGCATTATATTCATAATCCTTTGCTCCGCTTTGGTTTCAAAAGCGCAACCACCTGGTTGTATTTTAAAGCCGCCACAGATCAACATACACTTCGGAACAAATAATGCTCGCGACATCAATAGTGAAGATCTTTACAACTATCGGCGTGTTTCTACTTCATGTCCCAGTGATGGATATTATTCATATGCTTCTTACACCAGTGAATGTTTCAATGACGACTGGCATACTTTACCGGAGGATCATACTCCCGGCGATGCAGGGGGGAATATGTTGTTGGTAAATGCGGCAAGATACCCCGGGGCGTTTTTGCGCACGCCTGTCAGTGGGTTGAAAAGTAATACGATCTATGAGCTCGGCCTCTGGCTTATGAATCTTTGCAAGCCTACAAAAAAATGCCCGTTCGTGTTATTGCCTGAACTTAATATTCGGTTAGAGACACCAGAAGGCAAGATCGTTGCGAGTATTGTTACCGGCGAGTTGCCAAGATTGGATAATCCACGCTGGATACAGCATCGTGCATTTTTTACGACACCGGCTTCAACTTCAACATTGATGCTGGTAATGATCGACAAAAATCCAAGTGGTTGCGGAAACGATTTTGCATTGGACGATATCACATTCCGGGAATGTGTAAAGGACATCAAGCAAGTGACCAGCAATACTCCAAAGAATAGTGCTGCAACAAAGCAAGCTGCGGCGACAAAACCACCACCCAACAAGGTTTCAAACCCGCAACCGAAGAAAGTTGAGACAGCCGGGGTCGTCAAACCAAAAAGGGATTCGGCTTCTAAAGTGACTTCTTCAGTAACTCCCAATCAAAAAATAAATCCTGCAACTCCATTAGTTCTAAAGACGAGAGAAAACGCATTGGTGAGAAGAATTGAGATTGAGGCGGGAGAGATCAAAATGGATATTTATGACAATGGTGATATAGACGGCGATACCGTTAGCATTTATCATAATAATAAATTGATACGATCGCATCTGCGTCTTTCTCAAAAACCAATATCAATTAGCATCGGTATAAGCCCCTCCGAATCCCATCATGAAATAATCATGGTCGCTGAAAATTTAGGTTCAATTCCGCCCAATACTTCCATCATGATCATTACGACCGTGCGTAGCCGGTATGAACTTTTTATTTCATCAACTGAACAAAAAAATGCAAAAGTTGTTTTTGATCTAAAGAGATGATTGGACGAATAAGCTTGAATTAACAATTGGATTGCAGCATTTTTTTATCGATGATCTTTATTTTTTTGGCATCTGACCGGATCGCATTTGCCTGCAACAAGTCATTTAACATCTTAAATAAAGTTTCGTAGGTAGCTCCTGTATAAGCCGCGAGGTCTTGCCGGGAAATTTCAAGATCGATGTAACCTTCTTTATCAACTCCAAACTTTTCGTGCAAGGTCAGCAGTGCATTGCAAACTCTTCCCCTCGTATTCATATGAGCCAGGTTTCTCATTCTCTTTTCGGATTCTTTTAATTCTGCAGCAAAGAACATCATCAACTCAAAAAGATAACCAGCGTTTACTTTAAGTGTAGCCATAAAGAAATCCAGGTCAATAAAACAGATTTCGGTCGCTGTCAGCGCAGTGGCAGAGACCGGGTAAATTGTGTCGGCTCCTAAACCCCGATGACCGACAATCGCTCCATCCTTTGCAAACCGAAGAATCAATTCTTTATCGTTCCACTTTTTGTGAACCTTGACCAGGCCATTATTTATGAAATACATTCCTTTCACCGTCTCTCCCTCCTTAAAAAGGGTCTCACCTTTTTTATAATGAAACAACTTACGGTTTACGTCAATGGCTTTAAGCCACTCAGGACTGCAACTTCTGCACATTGAACAGGAAGCCAGGTCGCATTTTTGGGTCAAGGATTTCATATGAATCCCAAATTTAAAACATTATAAAAAAATATATTTGAAAATACCCGGTTTTTTGGCAAAATAATATGTAGATTTATTGTATAGAATATATTTGATCGATTAAGTAGTTAGGTAAAGGCTCAGAATTCATTACATATAATATATTTTAATACGATTGTTTGCCGCTTTTGAATAACTTAAAATAGCAGCGGCAATGAGAATAGTAATTATTGGCAACGGAATGGTCGGTTATAAGTTCTGTGAAAAGATAATTGCAAAATCACAGATTGATCAGTTCCATCTTACTGTTTTTGGTGAGGAGACAAGATCGGCTTACGACCGGGTTCATCTCAGTGAGTACTTTTCCGGAAAGACAGCTGAAGATCTCCGTCTTACATCTCTGCAATGGTATGACGAAAATAATATCACCCTATATCTTGGGGATCCTGTCACGGAAATTGATCGCATCAATAAAAACGTAAAATCTTTTCATGGCATTGTGCAGCCGTACGATGTCCTCATCCTTGCAACCGGGTCTGCTGCTTTTGTTCCGTCTATTCCTGGTGTAGACAAACTCGGCGTTTTTATTTACCGCACAATTGAAGATCTCGAAATGATGACAGTTCATGCAAAGAAGGCGAGGACCGGTGCGGTCATCGGTGGTGGCTTGCTCGGTTTAGAAGCAGCAAAAGCAATGATTGATCTTGGAATCAATGATACTCATGTGATAGAATTTGCACCAAGGTTAATGCCAAGACAAATAGACGATGCCGGTTCAAATATTTTAAAGAACAAATTGCAATCACTCGGTTTAAAAATTCACACCAATAAAAACACAACTGCGATTATTGGGGACAATTCTATAAAAGGAATGAAATTTTCAGATGATACTGAAATCAATGTTGACATGCTTGTCATTTCTGCCGGCATTAAGCCAAGGGATGAATTGGCAAAACAATCTGGATTGGAAGTTGGCCTCAGGGGAGGAATAGTTGTTGATCAAAAACTTCAAACCTCTGATCCTTCAATTTATGCTATTGGTGAATGTGCTTTGTATAATGGAATGATATATGGCCTTGTAGCTCCGGGTTATGAAATGGCAGACGTAGTCGTGACAAACTTAACAGGAGGCGATAAATCATTTGCTGGTTATGACATGAGTACCAAACTAAAGCTAATTGGGATAGATGTCGCCAGTTTTGGCGATCCCTTTATTGAAAACGCACATACAAGAGCAATCGCGATTGCAGACAAAAACAAGGGGATATATAAACGTATTAATATAAGTGAGGATGGCAGGCATCTACTTGGCGGAATACTCGTAGGTGATGCCGAACAATACAACATGTTATTGCAAACCTGCAAAAACAAAATTGTATTGCCACCAAACCCGGAAGATGTAATACTTGGTAAAAGAGGAAATGGGAAAGATTTGGAAAGCGGGGCCGCAGGGCTTCCCGATGAAGCTTTGATCTGCAGCTGCGAAGGTGTTAGTAAAGGGCAAATATGCACTGTTGTGAATGAAGGTATCGAATCTGTTGAATCAATTAAGAAATGTACAAAGGCGGGAACAGGTTGTGGCGGTTGCGTCCCTATGTTGAAAGATCTTATGCTTTGCACGATGAAAGAGCAGGGCAAATACGTTCGCAATATTCTGTGCGAGCATTTTAATTATACCCGGCAGGAGTTATTTGACCTGGTAAAGATTCACCAGGTTAAGACTTATGACGGAGTCTTAAATACATTAGGTAAAGGGCACGGTTGTGAAGTTTGCAAGCCCGCAGTTGTATCAATACTTGCAAGCTTATGGAATGAAATGCCGTTGAAAAAAGGAAATGCCACTGCACAAGACAGTAATGATCGTTTCCTTGCCAACATACAAAAAGGCGGAACTTATTCAGTCGTTCCAAGAATTCCCGGTGGTGAGATCACGCCGGATAAATTGATTACCATCGGTACGATAGCAAAGAAGTATAATCTTTATACGAAGATCACTGGCGGTCAACGTATCGATCTATTTGGAGCACATGTAAATGATCTTCCACTTATCTGGCAAGAATTGATTGAAGCAGGTTTTGAAAGCGGTCATGCCTATGGTAAAGCATTACGAACAGTAAAGAGTTGCGTGGGCAGTACATGGTG